>CAIWSO010000486.1 GCA_903915315.1 uncultured Spartobacteria bacterium
GTCTCGGCCGTGTGGAGACTGGTCTACTTTCTCGCACCCTGCCCATCAGACCGCAGCACACAGGCGAGACGCGCTGTGCCCCTCTACTAAAATCCAAAAGCAAGCGGCTTTTGGTATTACGGGTTTTCGCGGATGTTCTGTTTGACCAAGGTTTCTTGAGAGGCTATTTTTTTCCCATGTCCACACAACAGCTCACAAGTGAGGCTATGGCGCTGCCGATTTCCGAGCGAGTGTCCCTCGCCCAAGCCCTCTGGCAGAGCATCGATGCGGGTCTGGCGGCGGCAAAAGATCGCGAGGCCATCGCGGAGGCCATTCGGCGGGACGAGGAACTTTCATCCGGCGAGGTGCAGGGACGCACCCACGAAGAAGTGATGCGGGCTGCTCGGCGCGCTATCGGATGCGCCTGATTTACCACCCCGATGCCGAAGCGGAGCTGATCGAGTCCGCTCGGTTTTACGAGCAGCGGGTTCCCTCGCTTGGCGGGCAGTTTCTCGATGCGGCGGAGCTTGCCATAGGCGCGATCCAGGATGCTCCGGAGCGGTGGACCATCCTGGAGGCTGGTGTGCGGCGATATCTGATGCCGCGTTTCCCTTTTGCTGTGTATTACCGCGTCTGGCCGGATCACCTTCGCATTCTGGCGTTCAAGCATCACAGCCGCGATCCAGACTATTTGCGCTATCGGCTCTCTCTCACCCCACTAACGAATTAGGTCAATTGGTCGGTTGGTTTTAGTCTTTGTTTTAATTTTTCTGGATTAAGTGATCCGTGAAAAACATAATAAATTATCACAGTTGTCTCTGTGTCCTCAAAATAAACGGCATATGGAAAACGTCGCAGTAAAATGCGTCTAAAAGTGTCAAATCGGACTGGATAGTGATGAGGGTTTTCACTAATTCCGGCAAAGCCAGCTTCAAGACATCTGAGAAACTCCTCCCCTAAGCCAACACTTTTATCCTCATACCACCAATAGGCTTCGTTGACATCTGATTCTGTCTCAGGAAGTAAAATAACCCCTTATGCCAAGCCGTTGCGAATGCGCTCCTTCGCGACTTCCCAGGAGATACCAGATGAAGGATTCGATATGAATTTGTTTTTCCTTGCTCGAATTTCCCCAATCACACTTGGGTGGTCGGCTAAGGCATGCTGCTCCTCCTCTATCGAATCCCAAATATCTTCTACCAGCAATAGTCTTTCAGGAATGGAGAGAGATTTTAACTCGAGTGTCGCCGCCATAAATTCACCATACCAACAAGAGCGAGTTATTCAAGCCTGGTTTTGCGGGCAAACGAATGTGGAGCGCATCCACGGCGGCGCAGAACTAGGGGCGGGGTCAGTCCCACATATTCCCACATTTTGAAATTTCGGTGATAATTCCTTCTTGGCGTGGTCACTGGGGTTGGAATGCACACGCTAGAATATCGCATGTATTTGCGATAGACGGGGGAGGGAAGAGAAAGGAATATCCAAGCTTCCAGCACATGGCCTAAACGGCGGGAAGCAAAAAAATGTCAATATGTGGGACTGACCCTTTCAACCTCGCAGACGGCGCATCTGCGCCTGAAGTTTGGGTCCGCTGCGGCGAGCCGACCCTACCATTTGGAACGAAGGGGTCGCCGAACGCGTAATCGGCGCCGCAGCGCCCATCGAAAATGAAAGGTAGGGATGGATCGCCGAGCCGTCCCATTCCTGCGGCGGAGCCGCCCCTATCCTCTTTGCCGGTGCAGTGCGGGCTTGATGCAGGCCTCGACTTTGGGGCCAGGGGTGAAGGCGTTGCCGAGGTGCAGAGCGTGGTCAGTCCCACATATTCACACATTTTGAAATTTCGGCGATAATTCCTTCTTGGCGTGGCCACTGAGGTTGGAATGCGCAGGGTAGTTTTGCATGTGATGAGCCGGGAGGATCGTCAGGCGGCTATTTTTTTGGATGACGGGAGGATCGGCGGCGGTTTTTGAATATCCTTGAGAAGTTCCAGAACGCCTCATCTCCCTCCCTGCCTATCCAGGGAATCCTGACGCGGCGTCTTGCCTGTGAGCTTCTTGAAGGTTTTCGCAAAGTGGAACCCGTCGTGGAAGCCGAGCATCTCGGCCAGTTCCTTGTTGGTGAACCGGTGGCGGGCCAGGAGATGTCTTGCGCGCTCGATGCGCCGCGTCATGGCGTAGCGGGCCGGTGGCTCGCCTGCGATATCGGTGAATTTTTTTCGAAAACTCTCGTAGCTCATCGCGCAGGCCTCCGCGACATTCCGGAGCGTTCGCTCATCCTCCGCAGACGACCTCTCCAAAAGGTCCGCCGCCTGTAAAAACCAACCCGGATGGTGCTCCTTCGCATTCTTTGATTCATGAACTTTGAAAATGCGGGACAGAACCTGCTGCCACATTGCCACGGCTTCCAGCATCGACCGGCCCGCTTGGTTCCATTGCGAAAAAAATGGCTGCAGAATCTTGAGCCCTGCGCGCGGTGGCTTCCAGTGGAAAGCGGGATTTCTCACATCAAAGATCTCCGCCTCGCGCCAAGCCTCAAAGACAGGTCCGCGAAAGCAGACATACAACTCGTTCCAGATCCCTCCCGGCTCGGGCCCGTAGGAATGAGCGACTTCGGGAAAGACCAGAATCACATCGCCTGCGCGCAGCGGAATGTCGGTGCCACGCGCGTCGTGGTATCTGCCGGCTCCTTCCACCAAATACACAATCGCCCATTGTCCAAAAACGCGAGGCTTGTCATGCCGGATGCCGCGCGATTTGGAAATGGTGCCTGCAAGCGTTATTTCACCAAGCGGCGAAGTTCCTGTGGCCTGAACGAGCGAGGTTTTCCAGTTGTCGAGGAATGGCAGGTGCATTTCCCATTTATTACATAAAAAATACCATGCGCGCCATTCCTATTTTGTCTCCATGTGTCAATATTATCCCGCACGAAAGCATCTGCCTCATGCGCACCTCGTCAACCGAACCCTCACCTCCTGCAACATGAAAATCACCGCCCTCCCTCGCTTCCCTCTCGCCCGCGCGGCCATTCTGGCAGCGGCTCTGCTGGCCTCGCCATTCACCGCTCATAGCCAAAACTACACCGCTTCTTCCAACTCCAGCGCTGGAACCATCACAATCAGCTCTGGCAATCACACCATTTCCGTCGGCAGCAGCGGCTCTCTGACTCGAAGCAACGCCATCACCCTCAGCGGGGGCACCCTCCAAGGCGGCATCATGGACAATGTCGCGACCGTCAGCGACCTCAGCGGGGCGGGCAATTCGACCACATATGTGGACGCCAACGGCGTGACCATTATTCTCCGTGGTTCCGGGACGAGCGCTACCACCGCCAATCTCACCCTGGCCAGCGGGATCAGCATCACCGGGGCCAACCAGTTGCTCGTTGGCGGCGGCGCTGGCGGCGGCATGGGCAGGAGAAATCAGCCCGACGGCGGTGGCGGTGGCGGCGGTCGCGTGACTCTCACCACGGGCA
>CAIWSO010000487.1 GCA_903915315.1 uncultured Spartobacteria bacterium
AAGAGTCAACTGCTCTACCATTGAGCTAGGGACGCAAGTTTGGGAATGGCATCGAAGCAAACCCAAAAAAATAAGAGCGCATACTAGTAGCTTTGTGCTTGGGTAACTAGCAAGAAAAATTGGCGACAGAAAAACTGGCGACCCTATTAATCGCGAGATAGGCTGCTCCCTCCTATAAAATTTAGCTCCCCAAGTGTTCTCGAACTCACAATTGCATAGTGGAGTTGATGGGGTTGGTAGGGGAAAATCTGCTAGGGGAAAATCTGCTAGTGGGACATTCCGATATCGCGATTCAATTTGAGTGCGCCCATTCAGGCTTTGAAGCGAATCGTGGAAATTCAGTGAGGAAGAATCTGAGAATCCAATGGAACCTTAGGAAATGGCCAAATGGCTAGGGTGACAGGGGGAGGATAGGGGGATTAGGGTAACCAGTTATTCACGCCTCCCTTTTTATTGAATCGAAAATAAACCCATGCTGATAACGAGATCACATATGAACCAATACCGTAGCCTCCTTTTGGGATGCCTTTTTTTAGTTGTGACGAGTCTTATAGGCCTATGTGACGCGACCGTTGGAGATGCTCGGACCAAAGTTTCCATTGGCGATGGGTGGTCATTTCATCTGGGTGAGGCTCCTGGCGCGGAATCCCCAAGTTTTGATGATGCCAAGTGGCGGAAACTCGATGTGCCGCATGACTGGAGCATTGAGCAGCCCTACGATCCCAAGATGCCCGGAGGCTCCTCTGTCGGGTATCTTCCGGGAGGCATCGGTTGGTATCGCAAAGCTTTCACGCTTCCTGAATCGGACAAGGGAAAGAAAATCGCTGTGGATTTTGACGGCGTGTATATGGACAGCCAGGTCTGGATCAATGGGCACCTTCTCGGGCACCGCCCCAATGGATATGTGGGTTTGCGCTACGACCTCACGCCCTATCTGAAATATGGCAGCGAGCCAAACCACATCGCCGTCCGTGCCAATGTTGAACCGAGTGGCAGTCGCTGGTATCCGGGTGCCGGAATCTACCGCCATGTCTGGCTCACAAAAATGAACCAGATTCATGTCGCCCACATGGGCACCTATGTTACGACGCCTGAGGTTTCCAAGGAAAAAGCCTCCGTTCGACTTCGCACCGAAGTGGAGAATCAATCGAGTGAAGCATCGGATGTCGTGCTCAGCTCTGTGATTGTGGATTCGACGGGTAAAACGGTGGCGAGTGCAGAGTCCACCCAACGTGTTGTCGTGGGTGCGATGCAGGAATTTGATCAGCAATTCGTCGTCATCAATCCGCAACTCTGGAGCCCTGATTCTCCCGATATGTATGAGGTTCTTTCGACGGTCAAGGTTGGTGGAAGGACCGTAGATCAATACACGACGCCTCTAGGCATCCGGAGCTGTGAATTTACGGCCGATCGGGGTTTTTTACTGAACGGGGAACGCGTCGATATCAAGGGCGTCTGTTTGCACCACGACTTTGGTGCTCTGGGGACCGCTATTTCCCATCGTGCGCTCCAGCGGCAACTGGAAATCTTGCGCGAGATGGGCTGTAACGCTATTCGCACGAGTCACAATCCGCGCGAGCCGGAATTTTATGCGATGTGCGACCGCATGGGCTTCATGGTGATGAATGAAGCGTTTGATGTTTGGGAGCAGAAGAAGTTGGGGAATGACTTTCACAAGTATTTCAAGGAGTGGCATGAGCGGGATCTGACCAGCATGGTCCGCCGCGACCGCAATCATCCCTGCGTGATCCTCTGGAGTGTGGGAAATGAGGTGAATGAACAGCACAAACAGGATTTTCCCGGTCAGGGTGGCGTGATTGCCAAGCGTCTGGTTGACATTTGCAAACAGCACGACCCCAGCCGTGCGGTCACGGCGGCCTGCAATTCTGCAGAGGCTTGCGAGAAAAATGGCATCACGGCGGCCCTCGATGTCTATGGGCAAAATTACGTCCTCGAAACCTTCGAAAAATACAAAGGCAAAAAACCCCTCATCGGCTCGGAGAATGCAACCAACTTCGCGACGCGCGATAGTTATTCTTATGAGATCGTCAAAGATAAGGGCCTCAAAATGGCCTTCCAGAACATTAAGAATAACAGCGAATGCACGGGATATGGAAGATTCTGGGGGGATGATCGAACCGATCACACTCTCATCACAATGAGAAAATCGCCGTGGGTGGCAGGGCAATTTGCTTGGACCGGGTTTGATTATCTTGGCGAGTGTTTTCCTTTTCACTGGCCTGTCCGCAATGGCATGTTTGGCATCATCGATCTGGCCGGATTTCCCAAGGACTCCTACTACATATACCAAGCGGATTGGACAGATAAGCCTTCCGTTCATATCATTCCCCAGAGTTGGAACTTCTCCCAATTCTTCCTCGCGCCGATTCCTGTTTGGGTCTACAGCAACAGCGAGGAAGTGGAGTTGTTTGTGAACAACCGCTCCCTTGGGGTGAAAAAAATAAACCGCACCGAGACACTTTATGCGGAGTGGCTTGTGAAATATGAGCCCGGTGAGCTGAAGGCGGTAGGCAGAACCAATGGCCAGATCGTGTGCACGGACCTCGTTCGAACGGCAGGCGATCCGGTGGGCTTCGAAGTGCTCGCTGACCGATCTGAAATCGCTGCGGACGGGGCGGATCTGAGCTTTCTGGAAGTTCGCTTGGTGGATAAAAATGGTGTGACCTGTCGAGACTCGGACCGGACGATTCGTGTGACTGTCGAAGGTGCTGGCACATTGGTCGGCATTGATAATGGGAGCGCCAGCAACCACTCGCCTTTCAAGGGCAACCAGGTCGAAACATGTTACGGTCGCGCACTGGTGATCCTCAAGTCGACCAAGCAGGCGGGATTTATTCGATTGAGTATTTCAGCCGATGGAGTGATGAGCGACAAGGTCGCCATTACGACCCTGCTTCCGGGAGATGCCAAACTGGTGGACGCAGCAACGAAGCGCGACCAGTTGGAAAGAGAGAATAACAAAAAATTCAGCCGTCATCACCTTGCGAAGATGCAGCAGTTTGGCAACTTGGTTGAGGGGAAGACGGCCAGCGCTTCGTCATCAAGCCAAGAAAATCCTCCTAGCCATGCCGTCGACGGGAATCTTCAAACTCGCTGGTGTCCGAAGGATGGAAACACAGGCCAATCATGGCAGGTCGATCTCGGTGCCCTTCGTGAGCTGAAGGGGGCGAAGATCATTTGGCAAACCAGCAACAAGTATCAATACACCGTCGAGGGATCGGCGGATGGAGTGAAATGGGAAATGCTCAGTGACCAATCGAAAAAGGCGGATTCACAGCAAGAACACAGTCTCGCTTTTAATCACAAAGGTATCCGGCATGTAAAAATCACCACGACGGGTCTGCCCACGGGCTTGTGGGGCACCTTTTCTGAAGTCGAAATCTATGGGCTCATCGAGGAAGGTTCTCAACAGCAGGTCGAGGCTGGCGTCAAAATGTCGAGCAATGGGACCCTTGTTGTGGCACCCGTGTTCAAGCATGGCTTAGGCCTGCATATCGACTCCATCGTTGCCTCGCGCAATAAGAAGCCACCGACGTGGTCCGAGAAGAATGCGCGAAACGTCATTGTGGATGAGGCCAAGAAGCTGGGTGTTGAGTTTGTGGTGGACGGTAAAATGCCCGGTGTTGAAGGAATCCGCTCGATCCAAGATGGAAAAGCTTCCTCGGGAGAGTCTCGGAATCAAGACCAGTCGATGCCCATGGTTTTTGACGGCGTGAGTAAAGCCGGAAACATCACTTTTGAAATCCTCACCAGCGAGGATGTTCCCGACAAAACCGATAATACCGATCACATCACAGACTTCCTTGGTGCGGCTCAGAGGCTTGTTGAAGAGCTCAAGACCAAACGCGGCGAATATAAAGTCGGCATTTTCTATGACCCGTTGGCAGGAAAAGGTGACGTTGCCGATGAGGAACCCTTACGCAAGCAGGTGCGTGACTTTGTTGCGTGGCTGAAAAACGAAAAACACTTGAATTAAGTGCTATTCAAACAAACCCAGAATCCCAAAATGAAAAAAACCGCATCCATCCTAGCCTCCCTCGTTTGCCTTTATCCCATGTCCACTCTGGTGGCGGGTGAAGGTCAGCCCACGGATATGTATAACGTTGTCTGGGACTCGCCCAGCAAGGACTACAACGGCTCCATGCCTATTGGTAACGGCGACCTTGCTGCAAATGTGTGGGTCGAACCGACCGGCGATCTGATCTTTTATCTTTCCAAAAGTGATTCCTGGACCGGCGGTCGCCCGGATCCGGAATTGGTGAAGTTGGGAAGGGTTCGCATCCGTCTCGATAAGCCTCTCTTTCAAGAGGGATCGACGTTTCGGCAGGTGTTGGATCTGAAGACCGGAAGCATCACGATTGATGCCTCCGCTGGAGATCAGAAACGTTCTTTGCGCTTCTGGATTGATGCGAATCGCCCAGTGGTTCATGTCGACATTCAAAGTTCCGTGGAGTGCACCGCTGAGATCGCCTTAGAAAGCTGGCGGGCGGAAGGGAAGTGGCTTCAAGGCGGAGCCGAAAAAGATGTGATTCTGCCGACAGATGGGCAGACGGTCCGATGGTATCAACGGAATGTGCATACTGTCTTTGCTGAATCTTTCAAATTTCAGCATCTGGGAGATATTGTGGATCAGTTTACTGATCCGCTCATGAATCGGACCTTCGGTGGTCTGATTTCCGGCGAAGGGCTGAAGTCTAAAGATGATAAAACGCTCGTGACTTCGGCGCCCGCTAAGGAGATCGCCGTCAGCATCCATGCGCTCACAGCTCAAACAAAAACGCCCGAGGATTGGTTGGCTCAACTCGAGCAACAGAGAAAGACGGTGGAAGCTTTTCCCAAGGACGAGGCTTGGTCGAGCCACGTGAAATGGTGGCAGGATTTTTGGCAGAGAAGTTGGATCTATGTCACGGCTGGGCAGCCGTCGGAAAAAAAAGCGGTTTTGCCTCTGATCCCTTCAAACACGCTCAATTTCCGGCTCGGAATGAACTCCGGTGGCGGAAACAAATTCCATGGCGAAATGGGACGGGCAAGTATTTTGAAACGTGCCCTGAATCAGGAGGAAATGCTTAAACTCGCTGGAAACCAGTCCGAGCAGTCAGGATTGAATCAAGAAGACATCCTTTTCAGTTCAATGTCCGGTCTGCATTTGGAGATCAAAGACTCCTCCGCTTGGACGGATGCATCTGCGATGACCTTTGAGGCATGGATTAAACCTACCCGCGATACTCCGGATGGCAGAATCCTCGACAAGACACCGGCCGGAAGCGACGAGGGGTTCCTGCTCGATACCTATCCCGGAACGGGCCTTCGACTGATTGCGGGTAAGATTCGATTTGATGTCCTTAATTGCCTAAAAGCCGATGAGTGGAATCATGTCGCTGTAGCCGTAGATGCGAGTCAGCAGAGAATGGAATTGTATCTCAACGGTAAACGGGTGGCTGGCCAAGGTGAGACCAAAAGTAATCTGAACGAGGCCTTCGATGTGAGTCGCGCTTACGCCCTTCAGCATTGGGTCCAGGCCTGTGCCGGACGAGGAGCCTACCCCATTAAGTTCAACGGATCCATTTTTACCGTAGATGGCATGGATAATTACCAGAACGTTCCGGAGGGATCATATGCTGGCCCTGACCACCGTCGCTGGGGTGGACCTTACTGGTGGCAGAATACTCGGTTGATCTACTGGCCGATGCTGTATTCCGGTGATTACGACCAGATGGCTCCGCTTTTCACCATGTATCGAAATATGCTGCCTCTTCTCAAAGAGCGAACACGCCGTTATTTCGGCCATGATGGGGTAAACTTCTCAGAGACCACGCAGATGTGGGGGCTCAATCGCAAACAGGATTTTGGCATGGGTAAAGAAAACCCGGATGTCTATTCGAAGTGTCCTTATACGAGGTATTACTGGGATGGCGGCCTGGAGATGTCCACCATGTTGCTGGCCTATTATCTCAATACACAAGATGAGGCTTTCGTGAAAGAGACGTTGCTGCCCATTGCGGATCAGGTGGTGATCTTCTATGACCAGCATTACAAACGCACTCAAGATGGCAAATTGCATATCTCGCCTTCGCAGGTGCTGGAAACCTGGCATACGGCAGAGGATCCGATTACTGTCCTCGCCGGTCTGCGAACCGTGCTAGGCGGACTGCTGAAATTGCCCGATTCGTTGACTACAGCTGAACAGAGAGAGCGCTGGCAGCGATTCCTCGGCGAGGTGAAGGAACTTCCCATCGCAGAGGAAGACGGCAAGAAATGGTTAAAGCCAGCCCATGTATTCTCCGATCGGAAAAACTGTGAAAACCCCACGCTTTATGCGGTCTTTCCCTACCCGATCTATGGTGTCGGGAAGCCCGATCTGGAGATCGGTCGGGAATCATTTGCGCGGCGTGATAACAAACGCACGGGTGGTTGGCAGCAGGATTCGATTCAGGCCGCCCTGCTCGGTCTGACCGAGCAGGCGAAGACCTATCTCGTCCAGGCTGTCACCACAGAGAATCTCATGGGCAGCGCCAATGAAAAAGCGAACCGCTCGGATAGCCGCTTCCCGGCCTTCTGGGGGCCAAATTTCGACTGGATACCCGACCAGTGCCAAGCTTCCGTGATCCTCTCCACTCTGCAATACATGCTCATGCAGACGGATGGTAAGAAAATCATTCTTCTTCCCGCCTGGCCAAAAGAATGGAACGTATCCTTCAAACTCCACGCTCCCTACCAAACAACCGTCGAAGGGCGGGTGGAAAATGGAAAAGTGGTGGATTTAAAGGTCACTCCAGAATCCCGCATCAAAGACATCGTAAATGCCGAAAATTTAAAACATTAATAACCTCAATAACATCAATAATATCAATATGAATAAAATAATACA
>CAIWSO010000488.1 GCA_903915315.1 uncultured Spartobacteria bacterium
CGCTTCCCAACTGCATTCTATCTAAAAATTCCGCAAAGCGTTTTTTGTATTCTCTTTTCGGCAGGAAATCGGGATCGATTCCGGCGGCCATTCGAAGGAAGCTTCGAAACGCGCGCTCGTTTTCCGAGTAGCCGTCCTCTTCATCCCATTCTTCCTCGGCATCTCTGGGTTCGTCTTCAAACGCTCTGTCCTCGGCGCGGCGCTGGCTGGCCTCCATTTTCCTCATTTCCCTCATGATTTCCTGATAGGCCGCTTGGGGGCTGGTATCGTAGAAAAGGGATTCGTAGTCCACCGCCTCAAGGATGCGCGTCAACTCACGAAGCTTGGCCTCGACCTCACGCTCCTCGGCGAGGAGAGGCCCCACTGCCTCGGTCTCCCAACGCACATATTCCGGCAGGATCTGGCGTTCATATTCGGCGAGGGTATCGCGCAGTTTGACTGTTTCGCGTAGGCCTTTGAGCGCCTTTTTTTCGGCCTCGCGCCGGAGGGGGATCTGATCGATTAAAATCATTCGCCGGTCCCGAGAGAGAGATGGTTCGGTGCGACTGGCGGGTTTGGATGTTTTAATCTTTTTTTTCAACGCGAGAAAGTCGCACACACGATAAGCGAAGGCTTAGAAAATTAAAGAAAAAGACCGCTGTGATCGGTGATCACAGCGGTCTTTGTTGATTATTTTTTGGAGATCGAGTCTCCAGCTTGTCGATGAACTAGGATCTCACATTCACCATCGCGGCATGCTCCTCATCGGAACAAGGCGCATTGAGCGGCACGCTGGTGGATTGGGTCGCTTCACCCACAAGCCCGTTAGCGAGCATGTAGGCTTCCACTTCCTCACCACTGATGTCGGCAAGCATGGTTCCGTTGATGACCACACAGGGCGACAGCGGTTGACCGCTGAGCTGCTCCATCTCGAACCGATAACTCGGGTTCAGGATGATGTCCTTGTCCGTGAAGGGGAGCGCGTATTTGTCAAACACGGCGCGAACGCCGCGGCTCCACCCGCAATGGGTTTTCAAGTAAGCTGTGATTTCTGGTTTATTCATCGTGTTAGTTTACGAACGTCGATTGCAGAGCAATCGCAATTATTTTTTCGGTTGGCCGGGACGATATTCGTCCTCCGCGAACTGGAAGGCTTGGTCGAGACCGACCATGTCCTCACCTGGACGCAGTGTGTCGAAGGCCTCGGCCTCCTTGCGAATGGCTTCCTCGCTGTAGTTGGCGGCTTTGACCGAGAGACCGATGCGGCGCTCGGCTTTGTCCACCTTGATAACGCGGGCTTCGACTTCTTGACCGACTTTGAGAACGTCTTTGACTTTTTCAACACGATCTTCGCTGATTTGCGAGATGTGTACGAGGCCGTCGATGTCGTCCTGAAGTTGGATGAAGGCTCCGAAGTTGGTGAGCTTGCTGACGGTGCCCTTAACGAGATCACCGATGCGGAAGCGTCCGTCGATTTCTTTCCAAGGATCGTTATCGAGCTGTTTGACACCAAGGCTGATGCGTTGGTTGGCTTTGTCGATATCGAGAACCACTGCTTCGAGATCGTCGCCCTTTTTGAGCATTTCGCTCGGGTGATTGATCTTGCGTGTCCAGGAGAGATCCGAGACGTGGATCATGCCGTCGATGCCTTCTTCGAGTTCTACGAACGCGCCATAAGCGGTCATGTTGCGAACCTTGCCCTTGACCTGTTTGCCGATCATGTAGCGAAGCTCGATCTCATCCCATGGATTAGGCTCGAGTTGGCGAACGCCGAGAGAGATTTTCTGCTCGTCTTTGTTCACACCCAGCACCATGGCTTCGACTTCTTGGCCGAGCGTGAGAACGTCGGATGGACGTGCGATGCGCTTCGTCCAGGAGAGTTCGGACACGTGGATGAGGCCTTCCACACCGTCTTCGATCTGCACGAAGGCGCCGTAGGGCATGAGATTGGTGACTTTTCCAGAGACCTTCTGACCAACTGGGAAGCGCTCCTCGATCTTGTCCCAAGGATTCGACTGCATTTGCTTGAGACCAAGCGAAACGCGTTCTTTGTCCTTGTTGATGTCGAGCACTTGAACGGTGAGTTGTTGGCCGACTTTGAGGATTTCGGCGGGATGGTTGAGGCGGGCCCAGGACATGTCGGTGACATGCAGGAGGCCGTCGATGCCGTCGAGGTCCACAAACGCACCGAAGTCGGTGATGTTTTTGACCGTGCCGACGATTTTATCGCCGATGTTGACCCCGCTGAGGAAGGTCTGGCGTTTATCTGAGCGTTCTTGCTCGATGATTTCGCGGCGGCTGAGAACGACGTTTTTGCGGTCCTCGTTGATTTTGACGATTTTGAAATCGTACGTGTTGTTGACGAACTGCTGAAGATCTTTCGGCGGGACGATGTCGATCTGGGACGCGGGTAGGAAAGCTTCCACGCCGACGTTGACCATGAGGCCGCCTTTGACGACGCTGCGAACCTTGCCTTTGATGAGTCCGTCGCCTTTGAAGACGCCGACGATTTTTTCCCAGTTCTGACGCTGGGCGGCTTTTTCTTTCGAGAGGACGACCATGCCCTCGTCGTTTTCAAGGCGTTCGAGCAAGACTTCTACTTCGTCTCCGACTTCGACTTGATCGGGTTCATCGAACTCCGAGGCCGGGATCACTCCCTCGCTCTTGTATCCGATATCCACGAGAAATTCCCGGTTTCTGATCTCAAGGATAGTGCCCTTGACGATGCTACCTTCGCGATAATTTTTGATCGAGCTGGCGATCAATTCTTTCAATGCTGACATATGGTTGATTGTTCCTGTTGGTTTATCGCAACCGCTTCTTGGTAAGGAATGAAAGAGCGGCCCGCGGACACGACGACCGCATGCGAGTCGGCCACCATAACTGCCCTCCTATCCCAACAGCAATCTTTTTCGTCAAAAACAAAGACTCGATTTTCTGTCGACGTGGCCGTGATATGGGAGGCGTCCATCCATGCCTACGCATTCCGCTATTTTTTCTTTGATACCCAACCATCCGCATCACCCTTGCGCCCCATGTCGATGAGACCGCCCTATTTTTGGTTTGTGGCGGGCGAGGAGAGCGGCGACGCGCGGGCGGTCGAGGTCATGAATGCCATGCGGGAGCAACACCCGGATATCCGCTTCGGTGGAGCGGGAGGGGCGAGAATGGAGGCCCTGAGCGACACGGGTTTTGATAACTGGGTGCAGCGCGCCGCCGTTGTCGGCCTCTGGGATGTGCTGCGGCATTACGGCTATTTCCGACAAAAATTCCACACGATGCTCGGAGCGATCCGGAGGGAAAATCCCGATGCCGTTGTGTTGGTGGACTACCCGGGATTCAATCTCCGCCTCGCGAAAGCGCTCCGCGCCCAAGGTTACACCGGCCGCATCCTTTATTACATCAGCCCGCAAGTATGGGCATGGAATAAAGGCCGCATACCCAAGATGGCCTGCTGGCTGGATCTCGTGATCTGCGTTTTTCCTTTTGAGGCCCCGCTCTACGAGGCCAGTGGCCTGCGAACGATCTTCACCGGCCACCCTCTCCTTGAAGCTCTCGCGGCCAAGAAATCAACTCTTCCCCGCGAACCGGACTTGTTAGCCCTCTTCCCAGGGAGTCGCGACCGCGAGGTGCGCCGCATTTTTCCCGTCATGCTCGATGCGGCGCGTCTTGTATCTGAGAAAATGCCGCACCTTCGCTTCGAAGCGGCGGCGGCCAGTGAGGCGCGGGCCGCCACGATGCGGGCGATGGCGGGCGATTTCCCCATCACTATCCGTGTCGGCAGCGCTCACGAACTGATGCAACGCGCCTCAGCGGGTCTTGTCTGCTCTGGCACAGCCACCCTCGAGGCCGCTTTTTTCGGGCTTCCCCATGCCCTTGTTTACCGGGTCGCTTGGCTCACCTTCGAGGTTGGCAAGCGGTTGGTGGATGTGAATGCCCTTGGGATTATTAATATTCTGAACAATTACCGCACCCACCCCCCAGCCGACCCACGGCAACCTGCCCCCCCCACCCCACACATCATCC
>CAIWSO010000489.1 GCA_903915315.1 uncultured Spartobacteria bacterium
AAAATCACATCGCCGATGTGGCGGGACGTCATGTTTTGATCCTCGACGATATTTTGGATAGCGGACGAACACTGCGGGCGGTTTTTGACCGTCTGGAAGCCGAATCCGGAGCGACGAGTATCCGGTCTTGCGTTCTGCTGGATAAAAAAGTGCAGCGGCACACCCCGTTTGTTGCAGATTACTCAGGCTTCGAAATACCCAATGAGTTTGTAGTGGGGTATGGACTCGACTACAACGAGCGCTATCGCAATCTGCCCTTCATCGGTGTGCTCAAGGCTGATGCCATCGCCCGCCACGCCCGCTGAATCTGGGGTGCGGAGCTTTTGGTGTTTTCCCACGTGCCGTCAGGGCTGACCTATGCTGAATAGGAATTATGAATTTTTTTAAAAAAAATTCTCCACATTATAGATTGTGGAGCGATTCTTGCTGGCTGATTTGATTTTGACAGAAACATGAACAACGCATTGCCTTCACACGAATCCACCGGACTCTACAACCGCGAGCACGAACATGACGCTTGCGGTGTCGGGTTTGTTGCCCAGATCAACGGTCAACGTTCCAACGATATTCTTAAAACTGGTCTTAGGACTTTGTGCAGTCTCATGCACCGTGGCGCGGTCGATGCCGATGCGAAGACGGGTGACGGCGCTGGTATCACGACACAGATTCCCTACAAGATTTTTGCTCCCGAGGTAGAGAAACTTGGCCAGAAGCTTTACAATAACTCCGACCTCGCTGTCGGCGTCATGTTCCTTCCGGACGACAACGAATACGAAACCGCCCGCGCCAAGGCGAACACCGTCGAAGTTCTCGAAAAGCGCGGTCTCCATGTCTTTGGCTGGCGCGAAGTGCCCTTGAATCTCCATGTGCTGGGTGAGAAGGCTCAAATGACCATGCCAAGGATCGAGCATGTGCTCATCGGTCGTCCATCGGGAATGTCCGATGATGACTACGAGCGCCGGCTATTTTTGGCCCGCAACGAGATCGAAGACCGCTCCGCTGCAGATAAGATCAGCAATTTTTATATCCCGTCCTTCTCCCATCGGGTGATTGTTTACAAGGGGTTGCTCGTTTCGGCTTCGCTGGAAAAGTTCTACCCCGATCTGGCCAATCCCGATTACGAAACCGCGATCGCGCTTTATCACCAGCGCTACAGCACCAATACCTTCCCGACATGGGCGCTCGCGCATCCTTTCCGGATGCTCGGTCACAATGGCGAGATCAATACGATCCGCGGAAATCGCAACTGGATGTCCGCTGCCGAGGCCGAATTGAAGGCCGATTTCTGGGGTGAGGATATTGATCTTCTCAAGCCCATCATTCAGCCCGGGGGGTCTGATTCCGCGAGCTTGGACAATGCCCTTGAAGTGCTGACGATGAGCGGGCGCAGCATCCTTCACTCCGTTACAATGCTGGTTCCGCCGGCTTATCGTTTCGATCCGACCATTTCGCAAGAGCTGAAGGATTTTTACAAATACCATGCGTGCTTTTCCGAGCCATGGGACGGTCCGGCGGCATTGTGCTTCACCGATGGAGTCACAATCGGAGCCTGCCTAGACCGCAATGGTCTTCGCCCCGCCCGTTACGAGATCACCGACGATGGAGTTTTCGTCATTGGTTCCGAGGTGGGCGGATCGGGGGTGGATCCCGACACGATCATTGAAAAAGGTCGTCTCGCTCCAGGTGAAATGATCGCCATTGACACTTCGCTTGGCCAGCTCCTCCGCGACAAAGATATCAAGGGTCGTCTTGCCGCCGCTAAGCCTTACGGAAAATGGCTGGAGGCGAATCTCAAGCAATTCCCTCAACTCAAGGAAAACCAGATTGCCGCACCGAGCGGCGAGCTGGATATCCTCACGCTCACGCAGCGACAGATCGCTTTCGGTTATTCCTCGGAAGAGGTCGACATGATCATCAAGCCGATGCTCAAAGATGGGGCCGAAGCGGTTGGTTCCATGGGCGACGACACGCCTCTGGCTGTGCTTTCGCTCAAGCCGCGTTTGCTTTACACTTATTTCAAGCAGCTCTTTGCCCAAGTCACAAATCCGCCGATCGATCCGATCCGTGAGAAGTTGGTCATGAGTCTGCATACGGCTCTAGGATGGCGACGCAATCTCCTTGCCGAGAGCCCCGAGCATGCCGATCTCATTCACGTTGAATCTCCGATTCTCTTGGACGAGGAGATCGAGACGATTCGAAATCTAGATGGGGTTCATAAATCCGCTACGATCTCGACGCTTTGGAACGCAGCGGATGGTGAGGATGGTCTTGAGGTCGCGATTAAACGCATTTGCGCAGAAGCCGAGGCGGCGGTGGATGCCGGTTTGCGTCTCATTATTCTTTCGGATCGTGGCGTAGATGACGCCAAGGTCGCTGTGCCAATGCTCCTCGCGACGGGAGCCGTTCACCACCACCTGATTCGCGTTGGCAAGAGGATGAAAACCGGTCTTGTTTGCGAGACTGGCGAGGCCCGCGACGTGCATCAGATCGCCTGCCTTGTGGGCTACGGTGCCGGTGCGGTGAATCCGTATCTCGCATTCGAGTCTATTCGGGAAATCCTCGAGCGTGGCGGATCCGTTGCCGACTTTGCCAAGTCCGTTCTCAATTACCGCAAGGCTCTCGAGGCAGGTCTTCTCAAGATCATGTCCAAGATGGGTATTTCGGTGGTTAACAGCTACCGTGGCGCCCAAGTCTTCGAGGCGATCGGCATTTCGTCGGATCTCATTAAGAATTGCTTCAAAGGCACGGCATCTCAAGTCGAGGGTATCGGGTATAAGGAAATCGCCGTCGAGAGCCTCACCCGTCACGCTTTGGCTTATTCGGGCACTGTTCCCGTTGAGGCTGGCAAACTCACTGATCCGGGCTATTATCGCTACCGTCGTGGTGGTGAAGTGCATGCCATCACACCGCCTGTTTTACAAAATTTCCACACCTACGTGGGAATCAAGGGAGCCGATAAGGCTGGTAAGGCCGAGGATT
>CAIWSO010000490.1 GCA_903915315.1 uncultured Spartobacteria bacterium
AGTTGATTCACAAGCGTGCCAACGTCACGCACGCTGGGCTTGATGGCAATGGTGAAGCGGCGTTGCCCATTTTCACGAAATATCACATTCGGACCTTTGGCCTCGCGCACATCAGCCACGGCAGTGAGCGGAAAATACCGACCACTGTCAGCCTGAATAGGAAGTTGAGCGATCCTCTCGGGCGAATCTCTCCAAGCCAGAGGGAGGCGGAGAACAAGGTTGATGGCGCGCTGATCCTCCCGCAATTCCCCGATTTCCTTACCCCCAATGAGGGTACTGAGACGATTATTGAGGCTGCCTGGAGCGATCCCGTAGCTCGCACAGCGTGCGCGGTCGGGCTCGATGCGGAGTTGGGGAATCAAGGATTGTTGGTCCAGTTTGGCATCTTCGAAGCCAGGGATTGTCTTCGCGATGGTTTGGATCTGAATGCCAATCCCGCGGAGTGTCTCAAGATCAGGACCGAATACCTTGATGGCAACCGGAGCGGAGACGCCACTCATCATATGCCCGATGCGGTCGGCCAGCGGACCGCCTACAACGGCGAACACGCCCGGAACGGCCTTCACTCGCGTTCGGATTTCATCCAAGATTTCCTGTCGTGACCGCGTCTTGTCACCTCGCTCGCGCATCCGAAAATCAACGTCGAATTCCGCTGTCGAAACGGGCACAACATGGTCACCACGTTCCGCCCGTCCCAGACGGCGGCCGACTTTCTGGACCTCGGGCACAGAAAGAATCTGCTCTTCGATGACATCCGAAATCCGGTTCATTTCCTCCAGCGATGTGCCGGGCGCCGATGTGGCCGCAATGAGGGCGGTCTCCTCTTTAAAGGGAGGAAGAAAATCCTTTCCCATTTTCGGATAAAGCGAGAAAGCCGCGACGACAGCTATGCTAAGCACGGCCAAAACAGGCCACGGATGCTCGAGCCCGAGTCGCAGCATGGTTCCGCGCAACCCCCGCTTCATAGTCCGCACCAACCAGGAATCCTCATGTGCAACAACCTGCTTGGGATTGAGGAGAAAAGAACAGAGCACCGGAATCAGCGTGAGCGATACCATGAACGAGGCCAGCATGCTCACGATCGTCGCGATCGCAATCGGCGTGAATAATTTTCCCTCCACACCCGACAGCCCCAGCAATGGAACGAAGACCAGAACGATGAGGATGGTCGCGTAGAAAATCGAACTTCGAACCTCGCGGGAGGCATCCGCGATCACGGAGATACGTGGCTGGGAAACAGGCCGGGCGGCATTCTCGCGAAGACGACGAAACACATTTTCCACATCCACAATGGCATCATCAACGACCATTCCAATCGCGACCGCCAATCCGCCAAGAGTCATCGAATTCACCGAAATCCCAAACCACTGAAATGTCAGCATCGTGATCCCGAAACTCATGGGGATGGCTGCGAGAGTGATGAATGTGGTTCGGAAATTCAGGAGAAACAAAATCAACACCAAGGTCACCATGAGGGCCGCTTCGACGATGGCCTTTTTGAGATTCCCAATCGCATTATCGATGAAATCTTTTTGCTGAAAAAGAACGATGGTTTCGATGCCCTTCGGAAGACTGACCTGAAGCTCCGCGAGGGCCGCCTTCACCTTTTCGGTGAGTTGGCGGGTGTCAAATCCTTGGGCCTTTGTGACGGACATGATCACGCCGTAGGTCGGAGTTTTTTCGGGAGCTTGGCTGATGGTCGCATCACCGCGCATCGGCTCGATGCCCCAAGCCACATCAGCGACGTCGGAAATCAAGATCGGACGTTCGCCCGTGCGCTTGATCGCTGTGCGCCCGATGGCTTCCAGATCAGTTGTCATGGCCAGATTTCGAATCATGATTTCCGTTGCGCCAGTGCTCAGAAACCCGCCAGTGCTGGAGTTGGCAGCATTCGCAGCGGCGGACTCCAGTTCCTCCAGCGTGACCCCGTAGGCCTGCATGCGGAAGGGATCTGGTTGGATCTCCACCTGCCGGATTCCACCTCCCATATTGAGCACCTCAGCGATGCCGGAAATGCTTTGAAGGCGGCGTTTGATCACCCAATCGGCCAGCGAACGAACCTCGCTCGGAGCCAAATAGCCAGGCTCTCCCTTGGGTATGGTCGAGCGCACCCCAACAAGGAGGATTTCGCCCATAAGAGAGGCCGGGGGCGTTAGAAATGGCTGGATGCCCACGGGCAATTGCTCTCGAACCGCCTGCAGACGCTCTTGAACGAGAAGTCTGTTTTTTTGCAGATCCGATTTCCACTCGAATTCGGCATACACAAGTGACAGTGAAACATCGGAGTTGGATCTCAGGCGGGTCAGCCCGGCGATTCCCATGAGGGCGGTCTCGATGGGTTGCGTGATGCGGTTTTCCACCTCTTCGGGAGCCAGTCCCGGCGCCTCGGTGAGAATGATCACCGTGGGCCGAGTGAGGTCGGGAAGCACCTCCACGGGCAGACGGAAAGCGGCGAGGATGCCGAGCACCAGAATGAGTGCAGAACTTACGATCACAAAGCCTCGGTGGGCCAACGACCACTCGATGAGTCTATTCAACA
>CAIWSO010000491.1 GCA_903915315.1 uncultured Spartobacteria bacterium
CGGAATATACGGTCGAAGAAGGAGACGGCCCCGTGAATGCACTCGACGCGGCGCTCCGCAAAGCACTACGGCCTTTCTACGCTTGGATCGATACTGTCAGCCTTACCGATTATAAGGTTCGAATCATCGACGGCACCCGAGGCACTGCTGCACGCACCCGCGTTTTGATCGTCTCCACCGACGGACAGCGCAGCTGGGGAACAGTGGGGGTCTCGGACAATATTATTGAGGCCAGTTGGCTGGCACTTGTGGACAGCTACGAGTTTTATCGGCTTCGCGCTGGAGCTTGATTTTACCCCCCCCAAAAAAACTTTTCGTCTGTGGAGAAACGTGACGGCGGTCAGTGCCCCGGGACTTCTGCCATAGCAGCTTCGAGGACTTTTTGCTGTGTTTCGGCCATTTGAAGGGCGTCAGCAGGATCGATGTCATCCAAACCAGAAAGGTGCAAAAGCCCGTGGATGACGTAGAGGGCGACCTCGATGGTTGGCGTGTTTCCAAACTCGCGCGCGCGCGCCTCCGCAATGGATGCGCAGACGAGAATTTCCCCGTAGGGAAATGTGATCACATCGGTCGCTCCTGGGATTCCCAAAAAATCGCGATGCACACGAGCCATGGCCCGTGGCCCGAGAATAGAGATCTCAACCGAACTCAAAGCCGCGAGGGGAGCTTGGGATTTTTTTGCGAACGGAATGCAGGCCGGCAATGCGGCCATGGCAATCTGCTCCACGAGAACCTTGTCGTAGTCGACGGCACGCTGACGATGGGCAAAATGGAGGTGGGGTAACGACAAATTCTCCATGCCACCAGGCGCTAGGCTGCGGATTTTTCCTCGCGCTTCGGATTCCCGCCAGTACCGGCCTCTGGTCGCTTGGGATAGGCGATACGGGCGTGGAGCATATTCACGAGAGAAAACCGGAAGCTTTCTGCCGCGCGCCAGATTTCAGCGATCGTGAGCGGAGCCTCATCGAGTTGACCTTGGGCTAGGCGCTCTTTGATAATTTGCCGAACAAGATCATCAATTCTCTGCGGCGTGGGGCGATCTAAGCTGCGTGAGGCGCTTTCGATAGAATCTGCGAGGGAGACAAGTGCGGCTTCCTTTGTTTGGGGGCGCGGACCGGGATAACGGAAACTCTCTTCACAAACGTCGGGAATATCATCCTCGCGCATGTTCATAATTTTCCCTCCGAGTCGCGCGTCCTGTTGCTGTTGAAGTGCGCGCTGATGGAAATAGGAAACCGTCGAGGTGCCATGGTGCTGGCGAATCACATCTACAATCTCGCTGTTAAGTTGGTTTTTGAGGGCGAGATCCACCCCTTCCTTGACGTGCGCAACGATGATCAGTGCGCTCATGGTGGGCGTGAGGTCATCGTGGGGGTTGTGGTCGTGGTGGGTGTTTTCCGTGAAATACTGCGGCTTGATGAGCTTGCCGATGTCGTGAAAATACGAGGAGACGCGGCAGATGGTCGGATTGGCATCCACGACTTCCGCGGCGGCCTCGGCCAAATTGGCGACGGCGAGACTATGGTGATACGTACCGGGGGCTTCTAAACTGAGTCGCTTCAGAATCGGGTGATTCAGGTCACTCATCTCCAGCCAGGAAATCTCTGTCGTGATTTTGAAGAGGTGCTCAAGGATGGGAAGAATGCCGCTCACAACAATGGCGGTTCCAATACCCATGGAAATCGCAGAGACGCTCTGCCAAGCAATCATCCGCCAATCGGTTTGAGAGGGCATTTCCCAAACGATCGGGCCGATCTGCCCGAAGGTGGCCGCCAAGACCCATGTGGCCAATCCAACATAGACGCCGGCCCGCACGAGTCGGCTGCGACGACGAACTTGATGGGTCACAAAAACGGCGATGAAGCCGGTGATTAGCGAGATAACCAGAAACACCGGGTCAATACGCCCAGCGAGGAGAGACCCCCAAAGGCTGGCAAAAACGGCCGCGTAAATCCCGTGGTTGCGTCCGAGCAGAACGGATAAAATCAGCGGCGCAAAGGCATAGGGAACCAGCAAGGGAGCGAGCTGGAGGTCGATATTTCCCGAGGCCGCTTGGGTGAGGATGATTTTAATGACGGCGAGTTGTGCGAAAAGAACCCCCAAAAGCATGCACAACTTGGAATTGGCTCGCATCGTGTTGGGATGGTTGATCCAGAGTTGCGCGATGGCCGTGATGAAAATGAGGACGCAGAGAAGGAACTTTTTGGCAGGCTCTTCCTGCTGACCCGAGAAAATCAATCCAGCTAGACCAACCACGAAAGCGAACAAAAGAATGGCGCGAACGATCCACCCCGATTGAAGAGCTTGAAGAAAATCACTCTCCTCGATGGTGCGGCGGCGTTTTCCGCAATCCAATCCCTTTCCTACAAGTCGCCAACGTCGAAATAGTCCAAACATATCAAATTCTACTTTCACGAGAGCCGCGATGATCCTTATAGGCGAGGATGATCGCCTGCACGAGCGGGTGGCGGACCACATCCTTCTCGGTGAAAAAATGCATCCCGATACCTGAAATACTCCGAAGGGCCCCGACCGCCTCGACCAACCCGCTCAATTTATTGCGGGGAAGATCGATCTGCGTGACATCGCCCGTCACCACGCACCGTGATCCCATGCCGATACGGGTGAGAAACATAAACATCTGCTCAGCCGTGGTGTTCTGTGCCTCATCGAGGATAACAAACGAATTGCTCAACGTCCGGCCGCGCATATATGCGAGTGGAGCGATTTCGATAATGTTGCGATCCATTAATTTTTGCAGCTCGTCGGCATCTAGAAGGTCGTTCAGGGCATCATAGAGCGGTCGTAGATAAGGAAGGATTTTTTCCTCGAGATCGCCGGGAAGGAAGCCGAGTGCTTCTCCCGCCTCAACCGCCGGGCGAGTGAGAATGATGCGGTTGATTTTTTCCTGCTTGAGGGCGGCCACGGCCGAGGCAACGGCGAGATAGGTTTTTCCGGTGCCAGCAGGTCCAATTCCAAAAGTGATATCGTGTCCGTTGATCGCCTGAACGTAGGACTTCTGTCCAGCCGTTCGTGGCACGACCGGAGGCTTGCGCGGGGAGCAATGGATACGCGTGTCGATGAGGCTTTGCAGGGATTCCGCCCCCCCATCGCTGGCGGCAGATTCCAGCGCGTGATGAAATTCATGCCGGTGAATGGAAATGCCGCTCTTCACGGCGGAGTGGAGTTGATTAAAAACCGTGCGCGCTCGCGCGAGGGACGGGGCCTCTCCCTCGATGCGAATCCAACCATCCCGCGAGGTCACTCGGACCTGAAGACGAGCCTCCAGTTCATGAAGGAGACGCGGATCGTTGCCGTGGAGAGCCTGGGCCGTCCGGGCATTTTCGAATTCCAAGGTTATTGATTCCATTTCCTATGATCGCCGAACTACTTGTAGGCGTAAACCAAAGCCCAACCCGTGCGCTCCTGCGGAGATTTAACCACGGTCACGATCGCAAAATACGATCCGGTTTTCGTCGGAACGACGCGCACGGCTGAAAGCCGTCCGTTACGAGTGGTCTCAACATTCACCAACTTTCCCTTCGAATCGTAGATATTAACAGTGAGGACAGCTCCTTTGACATCCGTACCAAGACAAAACCAATATTCGTTGCCTTTGAAAAGCTGAGCCTGCATGGCCTGCTGCTCCTTAACCCCAAGATCGCCACCCCAAGCATCCTCTCGAACGGAGAATCCCTTTTTCACATAGGGGAGTGCGGCCTCTTGGGCGAAGGACAGAGCATCATCCACGTAGGCGAAAACACTGCTCAGACCGAGAACGAGTAATAAAACGGGAAGGAGTTTCTTCACAAAAAAATTCAAGCCTCCTGCGAAGTGATGCTAATGACTAAATCGCGGGTTAGTTGGTGGATTTTTTTCACATTCTCAACTGGGATCGGGGATCCCTCTTCATCGCCAATGAGCGGACGGATGCTGGTTAGCATTTTTCGAATTCGGATCACGAGGTCATTATCGGCAAGCCGCCTGTTCGACATGGATTCCAGTTTTTTGGAAAAAAAGTTCACAAGAGCTGGTTGGTGCAGTAATTCGGCACCATCGGCGGTATAGCTTTTGCGCACAATGGAGGTGAGCACCTCCGTACCCCGGATCCACCCTCCAACGCTCACGAGTTGAGCCAAGTCCCCATCGCCCAACTCGATCATAGCCCCCTTGACGTCTTGAAGAGCTCCGTCAAACTCCTTGCGTACGGCCTTCCAATCCTTCACATCAGCCTTGTCTATGATGCTTTTACTGCGCTCTAGGACGGCCTTTTCGACATTGATGGCTTTCGAAAGGGAGAGCACACGGCGGCCGATATCTTTCACTTTTTCAGGATCTTCCGCCTCCACAGCAACAAATCCCTCGGCAATAACGGTCCCCAAGAGCAAGGCAGCTTGAGCGCGATTGCCAGTTTGACGGCCTAAAGATTCGCGCATTTCCCCGCGCCAGTTCGGATTCCCGAGCTTGTCGAGAACGTGGTAAACCTCGCTGGGCACAGGTACAACGACATCATCGATGGCCTTGGCAGGAAAAGAAGAGAGGTCAA
>CAIWSO010000492.1 GCA_903915315.1 uncultured Spartobacteria bacterium
CCCGGCGGGCAAGGATGCCAATCCGGGCACGGAGGGCTCTCCGTTCGCCTCGCTGTCGGCAGCGCGCGATGCCGCCAGAAAAGTGGTCGGCAAGGAAGCGGTCACCATTCATGTCGGCGACGGGATTTACCATCTGCCGGAAACCCTCGTCTTCACCCCGGCGGACTCCGGCAGCCCGGAGTTTCCTGTTGTTTACCGCGCAGTGAACGAAGGCCGTGCCGTCCTGAGCGGTGGCTCGGAACTCAAGCTGGATTGGAAGCCCTACCGAGACGGCATCTTCCAAGCCGCGACGCCGCAGGGCCTCGAGATCGACCAGTTGTTCATCAATGGCAAGGCCCAGCGCATGGCCCGCTACCCGAATTTCGACGCCTCGAAAAAAACCGACGCCTACCAGGGCTACTCGGCGGATGCTTTTTCCAAGGAACGCGCCGCGAAGTGGGCGAATCCGGTCGGCGGGTATATCCATGCCATGCACACCTCCCGCTGGGGCGGCTACCACTACCGCATGACCGGCAAGGATGCCGAAGGGAATGTGACCTACGAGGGCGGCTGGCAGAACAATCGGCAGATGGGTATGCACAAGGATTTTCGCATGGTGGAAAATATCTTCGAGGAACTCGACGCCCCCGGCGAGTGGTTCCACGACCACAAGACATCCACGCTGTATTTCCTGCCCGTGCAGGGAACCGATCTGGCCAAGGCTAAAGTGGAAGTCGTCCGCCTGCGGCATCTGATCGAGTTCGCCGGCACGCAGGAGAAGCCCGTGAAACACATCACGCTCCGGGGATTCACCGTGCGGCACGCGGCGCGCACATTTATGGATTGCAAGGAACCGCTCCTGCGCTCGGACTGGGCGATCTACCGGGGAGGTGCATTTTTGCTCACCGGCACTGAGGATATCGACATCCTCGATTGCGAGTTCGACCAAGTCGGCGGCAATGCCATTTTCGTGAACAACTACAACCGGCGTGTCTTGGTCAAGGGCTGCCACATTCACGACACCGGAGCCAGTGGCGTGTGCTTCGTGGGCGATCCCGCCGCCGTGCGCGATCCGCTTTTCGAATACAACCAGTCCCAAGACCTCACTAAAGTCGATCCCACGCCCGGCCCGAAGAGTGACAACTATCCTGCCGATTCCACCGTGGAGGATTGCCTCATCAACGGCATCGGCCGCGTTGAGCGTCAACCAGCCGCCGTGCAGATTTCCATGGCCAAGGGAATCACCGTGCGTGACGCCTCGATCTACGACTGCGCCCGCTCAGGCATCAACATCAGCGAGGGAACCTGGGGCGGACATCTCATTGAGGGCTGCGATGTCTTTGACACGGTTCTCGAGACCCACGACCACGGATCTTTCAACTCTTGGGGGCGCGACCGCTTTTGGGACAAGAGCTACCCGAAGGTGGACAAAGCCGTGGCTCTCAACCCCGATCTTCCCTTCCTCGATGCCGTCACGCCGAACATCATCCGCAACAGCCGCTGGCGCTGCGACCATGGTTGGGATGTGGACCTCGACGACGGATCCACCAACTACGAAATCACCAACAATGTGTTCCTCAATGGCGGGCTCAAACTGCGCGAGGGCTACCGCCGCATTGTGTCTAACAACATCGGCTACAACAGCACTGCCTATCCCAGTGTGTGGTTTAAGAACAGCCAGGACTCTTTGAAGAACAACATTTGGATGGCCGCCTACAGGCCGGCCCGCATGCCCAAAGACAAGTGGGGTGGAACGAGCGACAAAAACCTTTTCGTCGCCGATTTCGCGTTGAAGGAGGCGCAGGATAAAGGGTGGGACGCAAACTCCCTCGTCGGTGATCCGATGTTCATCGACCCCGCTAAAGGCGACTTCCGTGTGAGCGAGGACTCCCCGGCGTTGAAACTGGGCTTCAAAAATTTCCCGATGGATCGCTTTGGCGTGAAAAAACCCGCGCTCAAAGCCATCGCCCGCACTCCGGAGATCCCGCCTATGCAAGCGGAGACGAAGAAACGCGGACCCGCCACCGGGGAGTGGCTCGGAGCGCGCTTGCAGGAACTCGGCAGCGGAGCGTTCTCCGCCTACGGCATCGCCAAGGATGCAGGCGGTGTGGCGTTGATCGACGTGCCGAAGGGCTCGGTCGCCGCTCGCGCCGGATTGAAGTCTGGTGACCTCCTGATGCAAATCAACGAAAGCAAGGTTTCGAAGGTCGGGCAAATCCGAAGGCTCACCGAGGAATCCGAGACCCGCTCGCTCACGCTGAAAATCGTGCGCGAGCAGGCGCCCATGACATTGAAACTCGAACGATGAGCCTATTGAATGATCGCATGATTAGTTTGCTCCGAGCGACGGCGGTCGCCGCTTTGCTCGCCCTTCTCGTCGGCTGCGGGCGCAATCCCCAAGCACCTCAGGGGATGGTTTTGATTCCCGGTGGCGAGTTCAACATGGGGAGTGAAGCGA
>CAIWSO010000493.1 GCA_903915315.1 uncultured Spartobacteria bacterium
GATCAACGTGGCCCATGAAAGTGATGATCGGCGCGCGTCCTTTAAGGACATCGCCCTTTGGTGGCGCGGGGGCTTTTGGTGCCTCGACCTTGGTCTCGACTTTGTGATGGCCTTTTGAGGTGTCCTTCCGGTCCCTCTCCAGAACGAATCCGTGCATGTCACAGATTTTTGCGGCCACATCGGGCTCGATGGTCTGGTTGAGATTGGCAAAGATCGAGAGAGCCATCAACTCCTTGATGAGTTGGAAAGGCTTGAGGTCGAGTTGCTCGGCCAGATTCTTGACAATGATCGGGGGCTTGAGGTGGAGGACTTTTTTTCCGGAATCCTGAGGCTCTGTGGCGATCTCTACAACCTCTTCCACAGGTGCTTCCGGGGCTGGAGATTCGGCGACGGGTTCGGGTTTGGGGACTGGGCGTGGTTTAGGTGGGGCTTTGTCCGTCAGGGGCCTGATGAAATGTTGGAGCGAGGCCGCGCCAGAGGCTTTTCTTACTTTTTTGACAGGAGCCAGAAGATCAACGGTCGGAGCTTGGACTTTGGGCTCGACGGGAGCGGTCTCGGCAGCGGCAGCAGGGGCTTCAGCCAGTGGGCGCGCGGAACGGGTCGTTGCCGAGGTCCGGCGCGATGTTGCCGGCTTTTCTCCGGTCGGTTTTTTCTTGATTTTCTCTGCCATATATAAATTGGAGCCGGGGAGACGTCTTCATATCCCTCAGGCGACGGGAGTTTTTTGTGCTGCCTGTGCCGCTGAAAGGATTTTTTGACCAGTTTCGAGATCTGCACCGAGAACCTCGGCAATATCATCCGCTGCGCACATGAGGATGACTTCGATCGAGTTCATGCCGCCGCTGGCCAGTTGTTGGGCGACTTCTTCAGTCACGCCGAGGATATCAGCCATGGAATGGGCGGCCTCTGCCGTGCGGTTCTGGATGACTTGGGCGTCCCGTTTATCTTCTTCAATATCGACATCCCAACCGGTCATCTTGGAAGTGAGGCGGGCATTTTGTCCACGACGTCCGATCGCGAGGGAAAGATCGTCCTTGTGAACGAGGACACGAATGCGCTTTTTATCCGCGTCGGCCGTGATGGCACGAATATTGGCTGGCTTGAGCGCGGCGGTGACGAACTTTACGGGATCGGCATCCCAGCGGATGATGTCGACTTTTTCGTTATTGAGTTCACGAACGATATTTTTGACGCGGGCGCCGCGCATTCCGACGCAGGCACCGACGGGATCGACTTTGGCATCGGCGCTGTGGACGGCGACCTTGGTGCGGAAGCCGGCTTCGCGGGCAATGGCTTTCAGCTCGACCGTGTGGTCGGCGATTTCGCTCACTTCGAGCTCGAACAAGCGACGAACAAAGTTCGGATGGCTGCGGGAGAGGATGATTTCCGGTCCGCGGGATCCGCTTTCGACAGCGACGACGTAGGCGCGAAGCTTGTCGCCGACATTGTATTCCTCGGTCATGACGCGTTCACGGTTGGGCATGACACCCTCAAACTTGCCGAGATCCACGATCACATCCGAGCGGTCAAAGCGGCTAACGGTGCCTGTGACAATGTCGCCGGTGCGATCTTTGAACTCTTCATAAATCATCTCGCGCTCGATTTGTCGAAGGCGCTGGTTGATCGCTTGGCGGGCGGCTTGGGCGGCGATGCGGCCGAAATCCTTCGGGGTCACTTCCACATCGATTTCTTCGCCGGGTTGCACATCCGGTTTGATCGATCGGGCTTTAGCTACAGAGATTTCCTCGTGGGCGTTGGCTGGTTTTTCCGCGACGATGAGTTTCGCGATGGCTTTGATGGCGCCGGATTGAGGGTTGATCTCAATGCGCAGTTCGCGAGTGCCGGAGGTGAAGGTTTTTTTCGATGCCGCAAGGATGGCTGTTGAAATGGCTTCCACTAGGATATCGCGCTTGATGCCCTTTTCGCGCTCGAGGTAATCGAGCATTGTCGTAAGATCGGAATTCATAAATCGGTGATTCCAGAGCACAACAGCGAACGGGATCCTCCCCGAACGCTCCATTCTCTGGAATCGTCAAATATGAGCCACGGTCCAACTAGGGTCAAGCAGCAAGGGGCGGTTAGGCGCCTTTTTTTAGCTTTGCGCCCATGACAATGCCGGGTTACTCGGTGGATCGAACAGCGTAATTTGCGACAAAATCTTTGCGGAAATCTTGAAAAGTTCCGGCAAGAATGTGTTCCCGGGCGGTTCTGGCGAGGCCGATATAAAAATGGAGGTTGTGGATACTGATGAGTCGGAGTCCAAGAATTTCCTCTGCCTTCACAAGATGGCGAAGGTAGGCGCGCGTGAAATTCTTGCACGCATAGCAGCGACAGCCCTCCTCGATCGGGGAGCTGTCTTCCGCGTAGGGGGCATTTTTGAGATTAATTGTCCCACTCGCAGTGAATGCGGTGCCATTCCGCGCCAATCGGGTGGGAAGGACGCAGTCAAACATATCGACTCCGCGAGCGATCATTTCGATGATCTGGGGAGGGGTTCCCAAGCCCATTGCGTAGCGGGCGTGGTCGTGTGGCAGGAATGGGATAGCGCTTTCGACGGCGCAAAACATCTCTTTCTCGGGTTCGCCGACGCTGACCCCTCCGATGGCGTAGCCGTCAAATCCGATATCCACAAGAGCACGGGCACTTTTTTCCCGGAGGTCCGGGTAGGATGAGCCTTGAGTGATGCCAAAGAGGAGCGGGCGGGATTCTTGGGGTTGAGTGGCCCACCAGTCTTTGCAGCGACGCGCCCAGCGCAAGGTGAGGTCGAGGCTTTTGTCGGCTTCCTCGTGAGCGCAGGGGTGGGGCGGACACTCATCAAAAAGCATCACGATGTCCGAGCCGAGGTCACGTTGGATTTCCATCGATGTTTCAGGTCCGATGAAGGTCGGCGTGCCGTCGAGGTGATTTTGAAACCGAACACCTTCTTCGGAAATCTTGCGTAGTTTCGCCAGTGAGAAGACTTGGAATCCGCCACTATCTGTGAGGATCGGGCCATCCCAATGCATGAAGCGATGGAGACCGCCAAGACGCGAGATGAGCTTTTCGCCGGGGCGAACGTGCAAGTGGTAGGTATTACCTAGAATGATCTGCGCCCCGACTTCGCGGAGTTCTTCGGGGGTCATGGCCTTCACTGTGGCCTGAGTTCCGACCGGCATGAATACGGGGGTCTGAACGGGACCGCGTCGTGTTTGAAGGGTTCCCGCGCGAGCGGCCGAATCCGTCGCTTCCAGTGTGAAAGAGCTGCTCATTGGAAGAAGGTGCTGGTGTCTGGAAGTGGCACCGGCGCGGCGGGTGTTCTTTCACTTAATGCCGATCTGAAAATGTGAAGATTCATGCAGATTGGGGAATCTGGGTCTTATTTCAGAAAAAGGGAAGAAAACTCAAATTCTCAGCCAAGGGGCTAAAAACCGATCGTGGCTTGGCAAGCACTAGCCGCGTTTCAATTCGGAGTTTGTTTATTCTGGCATGGGCGCAGGTGTCTCTGTTGGTGCTATAACGACATCGCCCATCGAGGCGACTCGGAGGAGCAATCGTTTATCGGTTTGCGAAACCTGGCCCTTGGCATGCACTTTTTGCCCCACAAATTTGACCAAGCGGAATTTGGGAAACTCGGCTGTGTTCGTGTCAAAAAAAAGCATCGCATCGCGATTGGTACTATCCTCAAAAGTCAAAAAGCGATGAGGCCCTTCTTCTCCAAATTGAGCGATGGTGCCGATGATGGTGATGATTTTTCCATCCATGGCAATAATGTCGCTGCGTTCCTTGGACGTGAATGTGTCGCGGGCTTTTTTTGATTCCGTTTCCTTTTTTTGCTGTGGGCCGAAGAGGAGGTTTCCGTCGAGTGTGAAAATCGCTAGACTGAGAACAGCGATGGCGCCTAACGAGGCAAATGCAAATCGCCAAGAATTGAAAAGAGAGGTTCGAGGGAGAGTTGGAGGCGGGGACTGCAAGACTTGGCGCAGCGCGGGAGGGGGGGTGAGCGGCAACAGAACCAGATCATTCGCTGCGGCGCTCGCGCTGGGTGGGCGGTTCGACGGATCGCAGGCAATGAACCGCTCGACCCACGTGCAAATTCCGAGAGGAATGTCGGGTCGCAGTGAGGAAAGAGGAATGAAATCGTTTTGGAGGTGGGCTGCAATCACGTTGGCCGAGGTTTTTCCCTGGAAGGGTCGCGTGGTGGTGAGGGCTTGGTAGAAGACACAACCCAAAGAATACAGATCCGTACGTTGATCGAGCGGTAGACAGTTGAACTGTTCCGGCGCCATCGTAAAAATAGATCCGAGAACAGCGCCCGACTGATCCATCGTTTGAAGCATGGGCTCGGGTTGCGCCTTGGCCAAACCGAAGTCGAGCAGCTTCACCTGAAAGTCGCCCGAGGGAAGTCGAGCGAGCATGATATTTCCGGCCTTGATATCACGATGCACGATTCCCGCCGAATGGGCCGCCCCGAGTGCATTCAGGCACTGACGTGCAAAATCCATAAAAAAATCGACAGGCATGGGGCCCTCGAGTTGATCGATGTTTTGTCCAGAGATAAACTCCATCACTACGAGCAGATCATCGCCGCTTTTGAGGAAGTCGTGGATGGTGACGATATTGGGGTGTTGAAGGCTTGCGAGTTGGGTGGCCTCGCGGACCGCTGCCGCGATATTGGCACCACCCCCATCGCCATGGATGCGTTTGATGGCGACCCAGCGGTTCAAAACTCCGTCATGCGCGAGATAAACCGAACCGCCACCGCCGGAAGCAATTTCCCTATCCACGGTGTAGCGGTTGCCGAGGGACGTTACCGGTTCATTCGAAGATTCCATGAGGGAAAGATTCTGTCGTGTTGCTTTCGCGGATCGCGTGAAGCAGGAAGCCACCGAAGGGGAGGCATGGGCAAAAGATTTGCACGATCCAAGATTTGCGGATTTCCAAGACTTGGTCAATCATGCCGTGCTTGATTGCAGCCCCCAGATCACCCATCTTTCCCGGAATGATGACTGCATCCACCGATCTCATTTCAGAAATTAAAGAGCTCAAGCGAGCAAAGAATGCCGTGATTCTGGCGCACAACTACCAGATCGCCGAGATCCAAGAGGTCGCCGATTTTGTTGGGGATTCGCTGGGGCTGAGTTTCAAGGCTTCGGAAACGTCTGCGGATGTGATTGCTTTTTGCGGCGTCCACTTCATGGGCGAAACAGCGAAGATTTTAAGCCCCGCGAAAACCGTTGTCATTCCTGACATCAATGCCGGTTGCTCGCTTTCGGATTCCTGTCCCGCAGAGAAGCTCGCTGACTACCTCTCTGAACATCATGAAAAAAACTACTACGTCATTGCTTACATCAATTGCAGTGCGGGCGTGAAGGCGATCGCGGATGTGATCGTGACCAGTGGAAACGCCGTGAAAATCGTGGAGGCCGCCCCGGCGGATCGGAACATCCTCTTTGTGCCTGATCAAAATCTCGGCGCTTGGGTGATGGAGCAGACGGGTCGCAAAATGGATCTCTGGCGTGGCAATTGCTATGTGCATGTGGAGTTCACTCGCGACAGCATCAACCGCATCAAGACCGAGCATCCGGATGCTGTTGTGGTGGCCCATCCGGAATGCACACATGCGGTTCGCCTGCTTGCTGACGAGGTTTGTTCGACAGAAAAAATGGTGACGTTTTGTCGCGATAATCCGGCGAAGAATTTCATCATCGTCACGGAAAGCGGGATGCTTCACCGCTTGCGCCGCGAGGTGCCGCAGAAGAATTTTATCGCTGGGCCGACCGACCATTGCACCTGTGCGGACTGCCGTTACATGAAGATGAATACGCTGGAGAAGCTTCGTGATTGTCTCGCCACGCTCGAACCGCAGATTCAGATTCCGGAAGATGTTCGCAGCAAGGCCGAGC
>CAIWSO010000494.1 GCA_903915315.1 uncultured Spartobacteria bacterium
CGATCTGAGACGTTCCGTGCGGGAAAGACCCACGCGGCATTGGTTTGCAAGAAGCTCACCAACTGTACGCACACGACGGCTGCCGAGGTGATCAATGTCATCGGTCATGCCATCTCCGGCACGAAGACGAACAAGATATTTCATCGCAGCGACAAAATCATCCTTTGTGAGGGTGCGTTGGTCGTTGCTGACTTTGAGTCCGAGTTTTTGATTGATTTTGTGGCGTCCAACGCGACCTAGATCGTAGCGCTTGGCGTCAAAGAAAAGCCGTTTGAGCATACTGCGGCTGTTCTGCACTGTGGGTGGATCGCCAGGGCGAAGTTTACGATAGATATCCTTGAGTGCCTCATCTTCTTCATGGGCTGGATCTTTTTTCAAAGATTTGATGATCGTATCATCTTCCTTTGTATCGACCACTTTAACAGACTTGTGTCCGAGCTTGATGAGTTCACGAATGATGGCCGTTGTGAGCGGTTCAAAAGCACGGCCCACGGTGAGTTCACCATCACGGATATCGGCGATGAGAACTTTCGTTGCAATGACTTCCTCGTCGAGTTTCTCGCTGAGCTTGAGGTCCTCGGTTTTATAGAAAAGGTTGATGATATCTTCGTCGTTCGGATATCCGAGGGTACGGAGAAATGTGGTGGCCAGAAATTTCCGGCGACGCTTGCGGCGATCAAGGTAGACGTAAAGGAGATCGCTGGTGTCGAATTGCACTTCAATCCATGAACCGCGATCCGGAATGATGCGGAAACCGTGAAGGATTTTGCCGTTGGTGTGAACGGATGTCTCGAAACAAATGCCGGGAGAACGGTGTAACTGGGATACCACGACACGCTCGGCGCCATTAATGACAAATGTGCCCTGCTGAGTCATGAGTGGCAATTCACCCATGTAAACTTTTTCCTCTTTGGTGCTCCGCTCGTCTTTGTAACGGAAAGTGACGTAAAGAGCGGCGCTGTAGGTTTGACCTTCGCGCTGGGACTCGAGAGCCGACATTTTTGGCTCGCCGAGTTCGTAGCTTACAAAATCCAATGAGGACTTGTCTTCGAAGCCAAGAATCGGGAAAAATTCACGAAAGACGGCCTGAAGGCCAACGTCCCTGCGTTTGTTAAGGGGGACATCTTTTTGAAAAAACTCGTTGTATGAATTGAGCTGCAATTCAATGAGGTTTGGTGGCTCGATAGCCTCTTTCAATTTTCCGAAGTGGATGCGTTCAGACATGGTATTTGTGAGATGCCGCTAGTGGTTTTTGCCGGATTATCCGGCGATGGTCATCGGGCGATGGTCAAAAACGAAAATATCCGCCGACGAAAAAACGGCGCTTGATTCGCGCATTCTTTCGTTGACGGAGCTGGAATTTGTTTTGATGGGATTCGTCAGATGGCTTGTTTTGCTTTTGAAGCGAACGAGATAAATTAAAGGGGCCCGCAGAGAGAGCAAGAAAAAAATCTTATCTCTCTGCGGGGTTGAAACTGGCTTACTTGATTTCGACCTTGGCGCCGGCGGCTTCGATCTTTTTCTTGATCTCAGCGGCTTCTTCCTTGGTGACACCCTCTTTAAGGGCTTTAGGTGCGCTCTCAACAAGAGCTTTGGCTTCAGCAAGACCGAGTCCTGCCACAGCTGCGCGCACTTCTTTGATGACGCCGATTTTATTTGATCCGGCATCAGTAAGGATGACGTCGAAGGAGGTTTTTTCCTCTACGGGAGCTGCTGCTGCAGCGCCTGCGCCTGCTGCTGCCACGGCTACTGGTGCCGCTGCGCTAACGCCCCATTTTTCTTCGAGTTGTTTGACGAGATCGGCGACTTCGAGGACGGTGAGTCCGCTGAGTTGCTCGACGAGTGCATTTGTATCTGCCATATATTTATTATTTTTTGGTATTGTCGCTCACCGAGGCTTCGGTGAATTTGAGTCTGGCGCCGCCACACCGACAAGGAACCGGTTTGTGTTTTCTTGTTAGTCGCCTGCCAACCTTGCGGCGGACAGGCGAAATTCTTTGTGGAACTATTCCGTGCCTCCCATGGCTTCGCCTTTGGCTTTGAGCACGCGGGCCAAGCTGGCTGCGGGTTCGTTGAGGACGCGAACGAGTTGGCTTGCGGGGGCCTGAAGGAGTCCCAGGAGTGTAGCGCGCAGGACGTCTTTGCTTGGCAAATCGGCCAAAACGGCAACTTGGGCTGCCGAAAGGGCGGCATTGTCAAGAACACCTGCTCGGACGGTTGGCTTTTTGAACTCGGCAGCAAATGTCTTAAGGACTTTAGCTGCCGCGCAAATGTCCACTTCGCCGGTGACCATGGCGGTCTGGCCTGAAAGGGACTCGGACATTTCTGGCATCTGCAGTTCTTGAGCTGCGATACGTAAAAAGGTGTTTCTTACAACGCTAATTTTAGCTCCTGCCTCACTGAGTTTGGTTCTCAGGGTCTCGAAGTGCGGCACTTTCATGCCGGTGAAGTCAACGATGAGAAGATATGGCGAGGCTTTGAGCTTCTCGCGAACGTCGGAGACGATTAAGGTTTTCTCGGGTCTCATGATTTTTTAATTAGTGTTTCAGGAACGATGAAGGATCAACCGAGAGACCGGGTGACATAGTGGCGCTCAGGGTGATGGCTTGGACAAACGAGCCCTTCGCTGTCGGTGGGCGGGATTTGATGACGGCGTCAATGACAGCGGCGCCATTCTCAAGAAGCGATTTTCCGTCGAAAGAAAATTTGCCAACAGGAACAGCAACGTTTCCGTTTTTATCGAGTTTGAATTCGACGCGTCCGGCTTTGACTTCCTTGACGGCTTTGGCTGTGTCGTCGGTAACAGTTCCGGTTTTTGGATTCGGCATCAAACCACGTGGTCCAAGAACGCGACCCAATTTACGAACTTCGGCCATGGCGGCTGGAGTGGCCACGGCGACATCGAAGTCGGAAAAACCACCAGTGACTTTTTTAATGAGATCTTCAAATCCGACAAATTCCGCACCGGCTTCTTTGGCGGCTTCAGCGGCCTGACCGGTGGCGAAAACAAGAACTCGGACGTTTTTTCCACTGCCGTTTGGCAGGGGGCATGTGCCGCGAACCATTTGGTCACTCTGCTTGGGATCCACGCCCAGCTTGAAAGAGAGGGTGACAGTTTGATCGAACTTTGGTGCGGGAAGAGTCTTGAGGATTTCAATAGCATCCGTAAGCTGATACTTGCGATGCGACTCGATTTTTGCTTCCGCTGCGCGATAGCGCTTGCTGCGTTTTTTTTGCATTGAATTGGGTGCAGTGCGAACGACCATGTGGTCTCCTGCTGTTGAATTTTTCCTTGGTTGGGAGGCGAGAAGCTAAGGGATTGACCTCATATGTCAAATAAAAAACCAAAAAAAATTTGACTGTGCGGTTGAGGGGACTAGTTTGCACGCTCCGCTGGGGGAGAACATCGTCCCTGTCGGCATCCTAATTATGAAAGCTCAATACATCGAAGAAGCATCCAAAGTCATTCCCGATACCCACGTCCTTATCAACATGGTTTCTCGCCGCGTTCGTCAACTCAATGCAGGCAGTCGCCCGCTCATTGATGCGGGCGTATCTGTTGGTCTAGCCGATGTGGCTCTCCTGGAAATCGCACAAGGCAAAATCGTCTTGTCTGAGTTACTCGTCGACGCAGCTTAAAAGGTCTGCTGCGCGCAGCGGCGGAAATATGGCATCTGATATAACCACCAACCGAAAGGCCCTCCGAGATTACCATATTCTCGAGAGGTTTGAGGGCGGGGTGGAGCTCAAGGGAACAGAGGTCAAATCGATACGCGCTGGACTTGTCTCCCTTCAAGGTGCCTTTGCCAAATTGGACAACGGGCAACTGTATCTTTTCGACAGCTCGATCCAACCCTACGAGCGTGCAAGCCATGAACAGCACGAGCCCAAGCGTCCAAGAAGACTTTTGCTCCACCGAGTGGAGATTGACAAACTGGCCGGAGCGATCGAGCGGGATGGGCTAACCATTCCAGCACTTCGTCTCTACTGGAAAAAGGGTCTCGTCAAAATCGAACTGGGCATCGGCAAGGGAAAGCAGGCTGCCGATAAGCGGATGGATTTGAAGAAACGAGTGGAGTCGAGGGAGGCGGAGCGGGCAGTGTCCGCATTCCATCGCCGGGGACAATAAGATCTGAACCCCAATTGGGTTTCATTGCTAGGATCAGGGATTTTCAAGCAGGTAGCCCGGGTCTTTCGCATGCAAGAACCCGCTTGGCTGCTTGCTCTCTGGGGCGTCTTTGGAAAAAAGGATCACTTTGAACTGCGCTCCCATCGTTTCTGGATGGAGGAGCATCCTGAGCGAGCGGAGCTTTTTGAGCATGACCGGACTGGGTTTTTTGCCGTCCATGGATTGCAGTAAATTTGTTGCGGCTCCGACGAGAAAGTGGTGTTGATCGGTGAAGCCGCTTAAGCTCATCCCAACAGCGCTGGCATCGCGAGCGAGTGAGGAAAAGTCAACATGGGCAGTGATGTCCTTTTGACCTGGATGAGTGAGAGGGTTCTCGTCTCGTCGGTGCTTTGAGTAGCAAGCCAGAGTCCCTTTGCTTCGGTGATCGGCCAGAAAGTCTTCGCCAGGCATTCCATAGTCGATCGCGAGAAGGAAGCCCTTTTGCATGGCGCTCGATACGCCCTGGAAGAGTTCTTTTTGGCCTTGTCTGCATTCGGTGAGGAATCCATCTGGTCTTGGCGGAAGTGGCGTGCCGACGATGAAATTCGGGTTTGGGCAGAAAACAAAATCCTCGCCTTGCGAGCCAACGAGAAGCTCTCTCCATTTTCCATCATGGGCCTCGATGATATCAAAAGGGAGCGCGTCGAAGAGTTCATTTGAGAAGTGAACTCCGCAGAACGGGGGAAGGTAATACGATGAAGAGACCCAGCAAACATGGGCATTCGCAAGAAGGTGGCTTTGTTTTACTCGAAGAGATTCGAGTGGTTCGACGATGATCCAGCGAGCCGACTCCAAAGGTGTTCCGGCAAGAGCCATGATCACGTCTCTTGCCAGTTGACCATCATTGGCTCCCTGTTCGACGATGGTGAAATCATTTGGTTCACCGAGAATGGACCACATTTCGAGGAACTGCCCGGCTAGGATCTCGCCAAAAACAGGACCGACACTCACGTTGGTGAAAAAATCCCCCTCTCGTCCGACTTTTAGTCGATCGCTCACGTAGTAGCCTTCCAGGGAATCGTAGAGGGCCAGTTCCATAAAACGGGAAAACCTCATCGGCCCCGTTGCTGCGATCTCGTCGTGGATCCGGTTGCTAAGGTTTTGTGACCTCACGGACGTAGACGTTAATTTGTCCGCCAGTGCTTTCACGAACATCCATCACTTGGAAAGGGCGTCGCGAATCACGGGACACGAAGCTGCCGTCGGACGGAGCTTTCATGCCATTGGGATATTGGACGATAATTCTAACGCCATCCGTTCGAGATCCCAGCCCTGAGCTTCGCTGGCTGGGACGCAAGACGGCTCGATCCCCGCCGGAGGCTGTGACATTGAAGTTTCCCTGTAGGTAAATCCGCTCACCAGACGATCCCTTGGCAGCGACTTCGGAAACATCGGAGGAGGTGAGCAGGCGACCGCGAGGCATTCTGCCCGGTTCATACACAGTCCACTCTTTAGAGTTGGATGCCGCGATCGCTTGGGTTGGCGTCGGAGTTGGTGCCGGTGTGGTTGCGAGCATTGCCGGGGGCGGTGTTGCAACAGGAGATGGAGTAGGGGTCGGGCGCGCCGGTATCGCTTTGCGAGTCACAGGTGTTGGGGTAGCTTTGGCTAGGAGTGGCGTGGGCGATACAACTGGAGTTGGCGTGGTTGTTGCAACCGGAAGCGGCGTGGGCGCTGCGAGGGGGAGGGGAGTTGCAACAGGGGGCGGAGTAGGGGTGGGTGTGGCCTCATCCGCAGGCAGGGGTTTCTCGACCCGCATGAGGCGCTGATTAGCGCTGGCGAGCTCGGCAACCGGTTTCGGCATTTCCTTTTCTTTAACTCCGGGCTTGGATTTGCGGCGGAAATGCGCGTATTTGACTTCAGCCTCGTTTTGACGCGCCTTGTCGATCAAAGGAAGGCCGGCTTTCACGTTCAATCGATCGGGAGGGTCAAGCGAGAAGGTGCCATTTTCCTGAGCCGATTCATAGCTGGGATAAAGTATCGAAATTGTGCTTATCTTGACGCGTCCATCCTTCAGTTGCTCGACGTTGATAATCGCCGCCAATTCATTTTCGCGTTTGAGGTCAATGTCCAAGCCAGTCAGGAGGGAACGGTGCAGATTGGGGATGGATTTTTTATTCGAGGTGAAAATTTGCTCAATAAGAAGATTCGGGTTCTCCTTGGATTGGGCTAGGACGACAACTCCGGAAACAAAAAAATCCGAACTGGTAAGCTCGTAAGAATCCAAGATGTTGAAGGTGCCCACCACGTACGGAACAAGGCCATCGACAGGCTTGAAGTTGCGAATGTAATTCCGAAGAAAAATCTCATTGGTGCGGGCCAGTTGACGGGGCTTCATCGCACTAAAGCGATCAAAAATCTGAGGCGCTCTGAGGAATTCCCCGCGCGGCGCGGCAGTGAGTTCAAATCGCTTGGGGGGATCGATCTTGTTGAGTCTGGTGAGGACTTCGTGGCTGAATGGTTTCTCGGGGTGGCCAAAGATATAATAGCTCCCAACCCAGCAACTGATCGCAAAACCAATCAAGACGATGATCAGCACAGTCCACCCAAAGAGTCCGCCATCGGAGGACCTCGAAGAAGGCAGGCTTTCGCGGTCTGGTTCATTAAACCAGGCTCGGTCACTGTTTCTTCCGGGATCGTTGGGCATAGAAGTCAGGATTTAACCGCAGCAGTTTCTTCAAAGGATGTACCACATCCACACGATCTAGCTGCACGGGGGTTTCTGATGCGGAATCCTGCACCGGCAAGCCCGTCCTCATAATCCAGTGTGCAGCCAGCCAGAAAACTGGAACTTGCTTGGTCGACGAAAACCTTGGCTCCCGCATGCTCGATCACTTCCTGTCCATCGCTGCGATTATCGATCTCCATGATGTATTGAAGGCCGGCGCAACCGCCTTTCTCAACAGACAAACGCAGCCCTTCTCCTGAACCTTTCGCTGCAATAAGGTCATGCAGCGCTTGCGCGGCATCATCAGTAATTTTGATCACGTTCTTTTCATAAGAACGATTCCGTGCAAAGTCAAATGGCATGGGAAAGATTCGACTGCTTACAGATGAGGTTGCCAGCCAGGTCGCCGCCGGCGAGGTGGTCGAGCGCCCAGCTTCCATTGTCAAAGAACTTGTCGAAAACAGCATTGATGCCGGAGCCCGCCGAATCACTGTGGAATTCGCCCGAGGGGGGTGTCAGTTGATCCGAGTGACCGATGATGGATCGGGTATGGATCGTGAGGATGCCATCCTTTGCTTGGAGCGTCATGCGACGAGTAAAATCCGTTCAGCCGAAGATTTGTCTCTGGTATCGACCATGGGATTCCGGGGTGAGGCACTGCCAAGTATCGCCAGCGTTTCGCGGTTTAACTTGTCCACACGCACTCGCGAGGGAGGAACCGGAACGGAAATCAAAATGGCTGGCGGCAAGATGGAGTCAGTTTCGGATTCCGGTGTGGCTCCTGGTACCGAGATCGAGGTCAGTTCTCTTTTCTTCAATGTTCCTGCGAGAAAAAAATTCCTTCGTGGAGAGGAAACAGAGGCGGCACACGTCATCTATCAAATGCAGGCGCTGGCCGTTGCCCATCCCGAGGTCACGATGAGCCTGCTGCGAGATGGTCGTTGCCTTTGGAAGGCGGGCGGAACGTCCGATCATGGTGTTCGTGTCGTCGATCTTTTTGGCGCCGACTTCATGCGAAGGCTCACGGTATTGGAGCCCACCGAGGAAAGCG
>CAIWSO010000495.1 GCA_903915315.1 uncultured Spartobacteria bacterium
AATCATATTCTCCCTGTGGAGCACTCCTGTCTCCCCCACCCTGCGCAGGACCTGGATGGAATGTGCCCGCATCAGAAAACTGCACATACTCACGCTCTGGCATGCAGGCGCCAAGAGCGAGGAGGAGAATAAACGCAATCGCTCCAAGCACGGCAGACGATATTCGCATTTGTGGATTGGTTTTCCTTTTTTTCATAAAACTAGATTAAAATGCGTTAAGAAAAATCCCCTTCAGATTATCATGGAGATCGACGAACAACCTGCATGGATCGGCGCTCTGCGGACTTCTGGTAACTGTAGGCAAAGGGGAGCGGAAGCGTATCTTGGCCAGCCTCCGCATAAGCTGCGACCAACTCGGGTTGCTGTTGTTTGAATAATTTGTGGACACCCGCAAAGCGGCCATAAAGTTTGACGTCACCGATTTTTTTGAGATCCGCATAATCCAATCCTGTCTCATCCTGAATGAGCAGAGGCGCTCCATTTACGATCGCCGCGCGGCATGCCGTAAAGTAAGGGTCTGGTAAAAGATGGGAAGCCGCCTTGAGCAAAACGGGATTTTTCGCGGTCAACTCGATCCAAGTACGCTCGGGAGATTTCGACTTCAATCCCCCATCGGATAAATCGATGCAGATGTAGTCTAGAACGACATCGCGCGCGTCTCTGGACAATCGAAGTCTTACGGAATTCCACCTGGTTGTAGGCGAGATTTCCTGAGGCTCATACTCCCCGTTCACCTTATTGAATTCGAGTGGAACCACCGACTGCACGCGATACCCCAATGCCGCGGCAAAGGCCATCAATACTGGCGTGGACGTGAGCCGTGCGGTTGCACTACCAGTATTCTCATTCAGATCAATCGTGCGAAAAAATCCCAACTGCCCAAACTTGACCCACTCGGAAAGAAACTTGGATTTGAATGCCTGCACCTCAGCCTCGGGCATTGTTTTTGTATCCACCGGAGGGCCTGCGGGCTGAATCGCCGCCAAGATGAAACGATCCGCTTTTGGAAATATTTGGCTCACCGTGACGAAATCCGGCCCCGAAAAGGGATAAAACACAGTGCCCCCCGGACTAGGAGCGATATGCTCTAGCGCCCAAGTCCTGAGCGGTGTTCCGATCGTTTTGTCATAATAGTTCCACGATTTTTTTCCTGAAGACACACTCTTGCTATTAGGAGAGTTCGCTGACTCACCCCCCGCTTCTTGAAGGGTGGAAAAGCCAATGTATTCCTGCGCCAAGTCATGCGGGTCGGACTGTGCACGACACACGCTCAACACAAAACACGGGAGGATCAATAATCGGACAACAAATGTGTTCATAAACGAGTTTCTACATTTTTTTGAAGTTTTCTCATTTCCAAGAATACTTCGATGTGGTTTTTCCTGCTATGCGCTGACGCAAGGCATAAATCACAAGGAGAATCGCCACCGCCACCGCCATTTCACGGGGCTTTTCCCATGCCCCGAGAATAAGGATGGCCGATGACCCAATAAGAAAAATCGGGACCGCCACGAAGCGCGCGAAAGGTGGAACCGGCTCCGGTTCATTTGCCGTGCGCGTATACAATCCCAGCACGGCCAGAATCGGAAACACCCCCAACAAAAATCCCGCGACCATGAGAATTTGCTCGAACGTGCCCGAGATGATCATGAACATCGACAAGCCCGCCTGCAGCCAGATCAGAAGCGGTCGAGGGGACGACTCTGCCCCATTGGAGTTGCTCCGATACCAGCCCAGCATGGCCTGCAAAACACGCGGACCAAGAAAGGCGGAAACTCCCAACGAAGAAAGCAGCGCAAAAGCTACCAGACCAGAAAATATCTCTGAAGCCCCGACGCCAAAAAGATTCCTCGCGAGCAATTCCATGACCGCTTTTTCCGAAGCCAGTTCCTGCATCGGGATATGTCGCACTAGCGCGAAATTCACAGCGATGTAGAGGACCAACACCACTAGCGTTCCAAGCATCATCGCCCGAGGCACATTGCGCTTGGCATCGCGCGTCTCGGCGGCCGAATAAATCGCCGCGCTCCACCCCAAATAAGCAAACATCGCGAGCATGATCGCGACCCCCCAAGGCGATCCGATCGGAGCAGCCTCAACGCCAGACGAGGCCGACAGCATTGACGCGGCTGGGACTTTCCATAATCCCCATATCGTTAAACCTAAAAGCAACGTGAACTTGAGAGCAGCCATTCCCGTTTGAATCCGCAATCCCATTGGCCCCGTGAATGCATGAAGTGACGTCACAAGAAAAATCGCCCCCAGAGCGGGAATCTGGAGACCAAGCGGCACATCCGACACCGCCCTTCCAAAATAGGCCGCAAATCCGATCGCCGTTGCCGCATTGGACGCCGCAAATCCAACAATAAACGAAACCCATCCTGCGATTTCTCCCAGCGCCGGGGAGAAGAAGTTCCGGAGAATGCTAGCCTCACCACCATTGACTGGCATCCGACGCATAATGACCCCATAGCAATACGCCCCAACGATAGCATGCAACCCCGCAATGCCCCACACCAGCATCACCGCTTGGGGCGACTTTACGAAAAAAGCAATCGACCCCGTGGTCGTTAAAATCCCCGATCCCAGCATACTCGCGATGACGAGAAGAACAGCTGTCAGTAAGGAAATTTGCGCTGGCATCGTCTATCGCTTCCTAAACAGGAGATTTAACATGAGA
>CAIWSO010000496.1 GCA_903915315.1 uncultured Spartobacteria bacterium
ACCTTCCAATGGCAGGCAGCCTGCGACGCGAGCGGCTTGCCGGCATAGTCTACATGGTTGCTGCGATCGCCAGCCACCTTCCCGCTGTCCCAATGATCGCCTTGGTCCTTGGCAAGGGTTTCCGGCGTCGAAGCCACGAGGATTTGGTAGGCGGTCTGCTTTTGTCCGCGTTCGTCATCCTCAAGCACCCAACTCAAACGCGGCTTGATGGCATCGATGCCGAGCGGGTCTTTTAAATACTCGCAGCGGAGCTTTTGAATCTCAATGGCGTGGATGGCAGAGAGCGGCAAAAGTAAAGATGCCGCGAGGGTTAGCAGGAGTGTTTTTTTCATGGGTTTATTTGAAAATACTTTTGAGGACGGATTTCAGCCTGACCTCGGGGCCGAAGGATGGCGTGGTTGGCGAGGTCGAAACTACCTGCAGGCGCAGGCGGTTTTCGCCGGGCTTGAGGGCCTTCGTCACATCGAGGGCAAACGGCGGCATCCAGAGCGTTTCGAATTCCTTTCCGTTCAAAGTCGCCGTCGCCATCACATTCACTTTGCCGGGGTCGAGCCGCAGTTCGCCGGCTTTGGCGAGGGTTTCGGGCAGGTTGAAAACCACCTCCTGCGTGAGCGTGTTCGCGGCTTCCTGGCCGGGTACATTGGTCCAGCCATCCTTAATCACGAGCGGGTCGCAGGCGGGCGCAATGACGGCTTTTTTCTGTGCGCCGGTGGACATCGTGACCGTGTAGTTGCCGGGTTGCGCGGCTTCACCGATGAGTTGGCCGTCCTTGTCGAAATGCAGATCCAGCTCGGCGGCTGAGACGGGTTGGCCGTCGCGCTCGGATTTCACAACCGAGCCGCCCGCCGGGAGCGGGTTGCGGAAAACGACAAAAAAAGAATCCGCCGGGTCGCTCACATGGAACGCCACGCGCGTCCCCTCCCCGTCCGACCAAAACCGCGCCATCTTACGCGTTTCGCCGGTTACCGGATTGAAAAGCTCGGGCGCTTTACCCTTCGAGCGGAGCGTGACTTCGAACGCTCCGGGCTTGGTGAAGTTCGAGAGGAAAAACAACATGCCATCGTCGAGGCGGCGGGCTTTCCAGCGGAGCGGGCCGCTTTCCTTGGAAACGAGCGGCGCGATTTTCAGCTCCTGCACCGTCTGTGCGGTGACGGGAACGCCATCGACAAAGAGCGCGCCTTGTTTTTTGAGCTCATCGATGCGGGCGCGGACCAGCGGACGCATTTGTTGCGCGGCGGGTTCCGTGGGCATAGCCACCATTTTGTAGCGGGTGGAAATGCGAGCGGGGTCTTTCTCATCGGGCACGACCAACTCGCCATTCTCAACACGGGCGCGCTTCAGGAGGACATCGGAGTTGATGTAATCGTAGTCGTATCCTGGCGGAACGGGTTTGGCGGGACCGGTCATCTGCGGAGCGAAGTCGCCGATGTAAACGGCCGTGTCAGCGACTGGTTCGCCTTGCCGCAGCAGGAGGTGGCAGCGCTGCAGGTAGCGGCTCCAAGCCCGGCTGTGACCGAACCACGGCGTATTGCGGTGGAAGCCCGTTCCAAAAATATTCACGCCGGGAACGCTATCCCGCGGCTGGTGCCCGCTCACATGCAGGACGAAGTGGTTGATGCCTTCGCAGAACAACTCCTCGCCACGCCGCTTGAGGGTGTAGGGGTGCTGATCCGGGTTGTTTCCGCTGGTGAAAGCCTCCGCAAAAACGACAGGCTTGCCGTAGATGTGCGCGGCGGAACTCGCCGCCCGGCACTCGATGGAACCAAGGCCCAGCCCGCCGCTCCAAAACTCGCCGCCGATTTGGTCGGCATAGCCGCCATAGGAGAGGAATTCGCTCGGGAATCCCCAGTGGCCGTAGTTCTCGCACCAGAGCCGGAGTCCATGCTCAGCGGCCACATCGCGCAACCCACCGATATAATTTTTCACCACGAGTTCGGACACCGTGCGGCGCAGGTCCGAGAGGAAACTATCCGAGTCCTTCGCGCCCTCGACTACGCGGCCGGTCAACACGGGGAGCATCGGAATGGGGTCGTAGCCGATGCGAGTGGCGAAGGTTTTGTCGAAACCGTCGGTCCAGTTTTGCGATCCCACCTCGTAGCTGTCGATGGTCACGCCCTTGAACCCCTTGCGTTCCTCCGGCGTCATTTTTGCGAACAACGCATCGAACATCGAATGGAAATGGGAGCGAATGTGTTCCTTGCTCATCTTGTCGCATTCGAGGCCCGTGCCCTCGGGCGGTGCGGGGCGGTTGCGTTGGCCGGTGGTCACCATGCCGAAGTAGAGGATGGTCCAATCCCCCGGCGGCAAATCGCAAGTGAGAACGCCATTGGCGTCGAGCTTGTCCGTGAGGTTCAAAATCTCCGACCGGCGCAGAACCAACGAGGCGTCGGAGGGTTGCTCGGTGTCAGGAAAAATGTAGGAGTCCCAAGCTGGGCTCGGCGTGGGATGCATGCGGCCGAGTTGTTTTTCCACCACCTTGGCCACGACAGGCTCGGAGCCGATGCTCATCTCGGCCACACCCGCCGTTGGCGTGCCCTCGAACTCGAAGACCTTCGCGGTGATTTCCTTGAAACTATAAGTCGCCGGTGCCAGCGGGAGAAAATCGGTGGTGGGATTCGAGCCCATCGCTTTGATCTCCGCGACCTGCGTGCGCGCCCCTTTTTCATCCAAGGCATAGAGTTTGCCCTCGACCATGACGGAATTGCCCATCCGGTCTCTGACTGACCAGTTTGGAGCCTTTGGCGTGAGCGTGAGCCCGCGCGCAGTGAATGGCTCGCTGTGCTCGAAACGGACAATCTTGCCCAGCGACTTGGCATCGGCCGAGAGGCGCCAAGGGCTCATGGTCGGCGCGCCCAGCACGCGGGCAGGCTGCCAACCTTCCGGAGCCGCTGCATTATCACGCCATCCCTCGACCTCGCTGGAACCCGCCAACCACGAGGCATCAGTCGGGATGAGCTCCTGCTTGCCATCCTTCGTATCGAGCATCAAAGCCGCGAGCAACCCGGACGGGCCGGCCTCGGGATTTGTCACGGCGACCGCGAAGACATTCTCGCCGTTTTTGAGATGGGGAGTGATCGAAACCTCCTGCTGCGTCTTCCAATGCGAGCCCTTTGCCACCTCCTTGCCATTCACCCACACCACAAAAGAATTGTCGGCCGCAATGAGGAGCTTCGCCGCTTCGATCGAGGCTGGATCTGCTTGGAAGACCTTTTTGAAATACTTCGTTCCCGCCGGGGCATTCGTCGCTCCGTCCTCCGACGGATGCCAAATCCACGAAGACTTTGCGAATGAAACCCCGTTTTTCTGTCCAGGCGGGATCACGCCCGGGACCGACACCGATTTTTTTCTCGGCACCGCCAGCACCGCGATGTCCTGCGGGGCGTTGCGGACCTTTGCGGAAAACGGCCCGCCCTGCGCGGGAACCTCGTTCCAGATCACCCGGCGCATCGATTGCTCGGGCTTGATCCAAGGCCCGCCCGACTGGCACCAGCCCGGCGAGTTGAACATGTAGATGTCGATTCCCAGTCGCGCACCTTCGGCCATGGCATGCCGCGTGAGTGAATTCCACTCGGGCGTGAACATCTTTACATTACCGGAAGGTAGGCTCCCGTAGTCGATGTTGCCAATCATGGCGAGACGGACGCCCGCCTTTTTCATCGCCTCGAGATCCTTCGTGATCCCGTCGCGCGTGATGTCGGATTTATACCAATACCAATAACACCACGGCTTGGTCTCCTCCGGCGGGTTTTGGAATTGCCGCTCAAGCGGTTCGGCGGCGTGGAGAACGCCGCAAAGCGGAAGGGCAAGGGCGAGGAGGAGAGTTGATTTTTTCATGATCCGAGTTGGGATTGGAATTGGTAGTTACCGGAGCCCACCGCGAAGACGGCGTAATTGTTTTCCATTCGGAGGAATTTCACGCCCTCCGCATCCCCTGCGTGCTTGCCGGATTCGGTGACGCTGGCGGCGTCTTTAGCCGGGACGAAGACCGTTGCCGTGGAGTTCGGCGGGATGGTGACATCCATCGTGAGTTTTCCGCCTTCGTGCTTCCAGTTGCTGGCGATCCGACCGTATGGCGAGATGTGGTGCGAGTTGACCCATGTCACATCGCCGGCGAGCGCGGGCTTGATGATGGTGTTTTTAAAGCCGGGCGCGGCGGGGTCGGCCTGGATGCCGGCGAGGCCTTGATAGAACCAGTTGTCCGGCGAGGTGAAGCAGGAGTGGATGTGTGACCAGAAGCCGTTCCATTGTTCCCACAGCGTGGTGGCGCCTTGCTCGAGCATATATCCCCAGCTCGGGTAGGTGGTCTTGTTGAACATCTCAAAGACGAGATCGTTCCGGCCGATGGAGCGAAGGTGCTCCATCATGAAATAGGTGCCGAACATTCCGGCATCGAGGTGGCCCTTGTTTTTCTCGAGGATGTTTTTCTCGAGCTTTTGGAACAACGCCGGACGCTCAGCCTCGGGCGTCACACCAGCCAAGAGCGGCATGATGTAGTAGGCCTGCTCGTCGATGCCGTAGTTCCCGGCGGCTTTGTCGAAAAACGCCGCATGGACAGCTGCCCGCGCCGCCGCAAACCGGGCATCGCAGCGCTCGACCTCGTCTTTTTTGGCAAGGATGGACGCGATGTTTTTGAGGATTTTCAGTTGCTGGATGCGGTAGCAGTTATTGAAAAACTCGGCGGCGGGGAGGCCCGGCCAGTTGTTGGTATCCATGCCGCGTTCCGGCGGAACCCAGTCGCCGATGAAATCCCACCGCCCCCCGTAGGCACGCATCACGCCGTCCTTCGAGCGTGACTCGAGGTTGTCCACGAATCGGCGGATCGCGTCGTAGTTTTCCTCCAGCACGCGCTTGTCGCCGTAGTAGAGGTAGTGCCTCCAAGTGATCGCGGAAAGGAGCCCTGGCCAACCGGGACCGCCCCCGCCCATGGCAAACGGCGCGACATGCGGCATGTAGCCATCGGCACCCTGCCTGATCCGCCAATCCGTAAGCCATTTCCGGTAGAAGCCATAGGCCCCGAAGCTCGTCATGAAGCCCTCCGCCGCGACCTGCCCGTCACCGTAGCCCAAACGCTCGCGGTGAGGGCAATCCACAAAGTAGCCCCCGAGATTCAGGCTGCGCTGTGTCCATTGATTCACGCGCGAGAT
>CAIWSO010000497.1 GCA_903915315.1 uncultured Spartobacteria bacterium
CGGTCGGGTTCAGCATCACTTCCACATCGACGGATCCGGGGGCAATTTCGGATAGGGTTTCCTCCACGATACGTTTCACCGTGACGGAGTCAGGTTCCATGCCCACCATGACTCGGCGTGCGATGTCCATGACCAGTTCGGGGACGATTTGTGAGAACTGCTGGTCTAGGTGTGTGGACTGTTCGGCGAGAGATTTGAATACAGCGTCTTGCAATTGAGCAACCTCGCGTCTCTGTTCCAGAATCTGCTGGGTGAGTGCCTCGTTGGCTTCTTGGAAGCCCTTTCTGTAGGCGGCATCACAGGCGGCATCATGCTCTTCTTGACTTATTGTCGGAACAACGACTTCAGGCAAGGCTTCGACGTCTCCGTTATAGATCGATACGATGAGCGGAGAAGCGTTGAAATCAATTTGTCTGATGAAGGATGTCACTATTCGTCAGGAGATATATTGATTTCATCACCCTCAGCGAGTTGCATGATTTGGGCAATGATGCGGTCTTGCGCTTTTTCGACGTCCTTCGCGCGAGCGGAGGTAAGGAGCTCGATTTCCTCTTTGAGTGTAGCAGCAGCCCGTTTTGACATCGCATTGGCGATGGCCCGTTTGACAGGTTCTGCCGCATTTTTGAGAGCCATTGCCAAATCCTGGGTCTCCACATCACGAAGGAGGCGTTGGACATCGCTTTGGCTGAGACGGGCGATATCTTCGAAGCGGAAGAGCTTCTTGCGAATCGCTCCACCCAGTTCCGCATTCTTTTCTTCGATACGACTGAGAAGGGTCTTGCTGAGTTCCTTGTCCAAGGAGTTGAGAAGCTGGGCAGCGGCTTCCGCGCCGCCACGGCGATGGAGACTGTATTTTTGGGTTCCGGAGGCCAGATGTTTGCCGAGGCTCTTAAGGACTTTTCCGATCAACTCGCTGGAAATCGAATCCATTGATCCCAAGCGCTCCACGATTTCCTCGCGATCTTGGGGAGAGAACAAGGGAACGATTTGTGAGACTTGTTTTGATTCCAAGTAGGAGAGAATGAATGCCACCGTCTGGGGTTGCTCATTCTTGATCAAATTAAATATCTGACGGGTGTCCATCTGGCTGAGCTCACGAACGGCATCGATGGAGTTGCTGGCGGGCAGGGCCTTGAGCAAAATATCGGAGGCGGCTTGGGGACCGCGGGCGGCTTCCAGTGCCTTTTGAACAAACGACATTCCACCTAGGGATGCGGACATGCCTTCACCGATGAGTCCGCAGAACTCATCCATGATTTTTTCCTGAAGCTTGAAATCGACCACATTCATGGAGGCCATTTCTCTAGCGACATCTTCGATCTCCGGATCGCGAAGTTGCTTCATAAGCTCTGGTGCAAGTTCCGGTCCGACAATAATGAAAAACGCAGCAAGTCTCTGCGTTTTCGACATCGTTTCGTAATCAATCGTAGCCATGGCCTAGCTTTCGTCTTTCGTTATGAGCCACTCGCGCAGGGTGGCACCGACATTTTCGGGCTTCTGGCGAATGAGTGAGTTGAGGAGTTCCGGTGAGACTTTGAGGTTCTTGCTCGCAGGAAGAAATTGTTGTGAGTCATCTGCGTCACCGATAGCTTGGGTATTGGCTGCCATAGCGGCGTCATCCACCAACTCGAAGGAAATTTCCTCGGGTTTCGCGCGGCGGAGCATGAAAAAGAAAACGGCAAATACGACAGCTGCAATAGCGAGCGCGGCAATGGGTCGGGCCATTTCCATGTAGCCAGTCACTTTATCCACGGGGGTGGAAAGGGAATTTTCAGCTGACGGAAAGACAACC
>CAIWSO010000498.1 GCA_903915315.1 uncultured Spartobacteria bacterium
TCGAGGACACATTGAGGGTGCCTGAAGCGGCATCAGAATCAGTGCCAATGGGCCCTGATCAAATCCCTTATTTCTGTTCAGGTTTGTTGGGTATCCCCAGAAATGGCTTGGTAAATCTTCAGCTTCAACGATTCATCGTCATCTTGCCCATTCAGGATAGCCCTCATCCACTCTCCCAGCAGTTCCTTCGAAATAGCACCTGCGGCCACGTGGTAGCTGATGTTTTCGGAGTCCCGGATGAACGCGTTGACGCTGCGCAGGTAGCCATTAAGGAGCAGCATTTGGGCGCAGAGCGTGATGGCGATTCGTTTGTTGCCGTCCTCGAAGCAATGAAACTTGCAGGCGCAGAAAAAGAGATGGGTCAGCTTGGTGTCAAACGAGGGATAGTAGTCATCGTTCTGGATGTGGTTCAGCACGCCATCCAGCTTCTCGATTTCCAATTGCCCGGTGGATCCCCCGCCACTGACCATCACGGTTTTACCGTGGATCACTATGGCCTGCTCCAGTGATAGGTAAAGCCAAGCCACTATTTGCGCTCCTTGAGGCGTTTCATGACATCCTTAGCCTCTTCCAGGCGGTCTACCAACTCCTTGCTCTTCTCGCCAAGAAACCGCTCAAACTCGTCACGCTGGAGGGGTGCAACGTACTCCTTGAGTTGCTGATGCAGAGCATCTCGGAAAGCAAGGTCGCGGCTGGCCATTTTGGTCCGCGCCCTTTCGATGAGAGGTCGCCAGTGAGCCTGAGCTTCAAACTGCTTGAAAAGCCCGTCTACCTCCCAGGAAGTTAGCCTCCGAGCTTTTGCACGGGACTCCTTCACCAACAGGTCAGCAAACCCGCACTCGAAGGCTGCGATGAGGTCCAGCACTTCCGAATAGAATGTGTCTCGAACATTGGCTCGACCACCCATCCGCAGCACGACGCGATACTCCTTCGACTTCTCCCGGAAAATGCTGACGTAAATCTTGTCAGTATAGAGGGCGTATTTGAAATTGCCCATGTCCAAGCAGTCCTTGAGCGCGTCGGTGAACAACTTGCGGTAGTTTTCCTCGATGAACGCCGACTGAATGAAGTCCTCGTCACGCTGGTTAATGTACTTGGTGCCCCCCCCTGTGCGGCGGTTGATCGTGTCGATGACGATGTCGAGGATCGCTTTACGAAGAAGACCAGCGCGCTCCGACTCGGTCATCAGCATGGCGATGTTGAGGAAGGCGCGAAAGTCAAGCACTCCTAGGCGAGCGGTCTTCCCGATCATCCCGAAATCTGTTTCGGGATGATCCAGCCCCTGAATCGCCAACTTCAATGTTTTCAGGCGGTTGCCGGTAACAACTTCATAGCCGTTCCGCGCCAGTTCCTCAGCGTTGCGCTCTAAATAATTCTCCACGGTTCGGAGCGTCACCTCAAAAAACAGGGCTACCTGCTCCTTGAGCACCACGGTTTTCCCCTCGAAAGGGATACCCCGAATGCCTGCAGCTTTCTCGATTTCGGCCAGCGCATACGGGTTGTTCAGGATGTTCTGTCGATCCAATGCTGAGTTTGTCAGGTCTTTGCTCATATTGCTCACAGACTGCGGATGTTCTCGAGACCGTGCTGTTTCAAGAACTTGGTCAAATTGGTCTTGGCCACGTCGGCGGCGAAGGCGATGTCACGGAAGATCAGGATACTTTCACGAGCCGTTGCCTGAGCCTTGTGCCAATCAACGCTGCCCAAGGCCAGTGACTCGAACTCTTCGGTAATGATCGCTGGAGCAAGGCACTAAGTCCAATGCTGTGCACCGTCCTCACCGACCCTGGATCAACGCGAACGGCTAAACGCCCCACACCACCGCCCCCTGTTTACTTCCCCTGCTGGCGGATGAAGCGCAGGAGGAGCGGGAAGGCGGGTTCGGCCATTTGGCCGTGGTCGTAGCCTTGGAGTTCGAGCAGTTCCACGGAGGGGTGTCCCACCTCTTTGAGCATGCGCCAGAAGTAGGCGCTCTCTTCGTAGCGGCCGAGGAGTTCGTGATTGCGGTCGCCGCTGATCAAGA
>CAIWSO010000499.1 GCA_903915315.1 uncultured Spartobacteria bacterium
CAGTTGGAGTCCGATTATGAGGCCCTGCGGATTCAGCATGCGGGCCGTCAAGCTGGGCGCCCTCAACTCTCGCTGGCCGAGGCGGCCGCGAACAAATTTCCGACAGACTGGGCTACCATCGATATCGCGGAACCTTCCCAGACCGGCATCATCGAGTGCCATGTCTCACTGGAGGAGCTCGTGCCCTTTATTGATTGGTCGCCGTTTTTCCATGCTTGGGAATTGCGCGGCCGTTTCCCCGGCCTTCTCGACGATCCCGAGATCGGCGTTGAGGCACGCAAACTCTACGACGATGCCCGCACTCTCCTTGATGAGATTGTATCCAAGCAACTTTTCCGCCCGCGCGGCGTGATGGGATTTTGGCAGGCGATCAGCACGGGCGAGGATATTCAGCTTCTCGATGCGGATGGTCGCCCGTTGGAAGTCTTGCATTGTCTGCGTCAGCAAATGAAAAAGCCCGAAGGGCAGTTCAACGCCTCGCTCGCTGACTTCATTGCGCCAGCCTCCGCTGGTCGGCGTGATTTCATTGGCGCCTTCGCCGTTACTGCAGGCAAGGAAGTTCACGATTTAGCCGATCATTACGAGAAGCAGCACGACGACTACCTGTCGATCATGACGAAGGCCATCGGCGACCGTTTTGCCGAGGCCTATGCCGAATGCCTTCATAAAAAAGCCCGCGATATCTGGGGCTTCGGAAAAACCGAAAACCTCACGCCTGAGGAAATTATTCGCGAGAAATACCGTGGCATCCGTCCCGCCGCTGGCTATCCATCGCAACCCGACCACACCGAGAAGTGGACGCTCTGGCGCTTGTTGGATGCCGAGCGCCGCACCGGTATCACGCTCACCGAGAGCCTAGCCATGCTTCCCGCGAGCAGCGTGAGCGGACTCTACTTCGCGCATCCACAGTCCAAATACTTTGCTGTTGGAAAAATCGAACGCGATCAAATGGAGAGCTATTCCTTACGCAAGGGTCAGGATATCGCAACCACCGAAAAGTGGCTTCAATCCTACCTCAACTACGACCCCGATAGCGTCCTCACTCGTCCCTGCCTCGCTGGCGCGTCCGCTTAATTTTAATTACCACTTCAATGAAAACAATCGTCATGGGGCATCGGAACCCCGATATGGACTCCATCTGCGCTGCCATCGGGTATGCCGAATTCAAGCGTGCAAGCGGAATGGAAAATGTGGTCGCCGCGCGATGCGGTAACACGAATGGCCGCATTGACTTTGCGTTGCACAAATTTGGGCTCGAGGCGCCGGTTTTTATTGCGGATGTCTACCCTCGGGTGGAGGACGTGATGGAGCGCAATGTGGTGAGCATTCACCACGCCGCTCCAGTCTATCAGGCGATGACGCGATTCGGTGAAGATAAATTCCGTGCTCTGCCAGTCGTCAATGACAACCGCGCCTGCGTGGGCATTCTCTCGGCATTCAAGCTCGGTAAATACCTTTTCCCGCCTCTCGAGAACCTTTCCTCCAGTCGCGTTGTGGACGCTTCGATCGCTCACATTCGCGATGCCATACGTGGCATGTTGCTCAGTGGCAAGGAGGATACCGCTGTGCGCTCCAGGACTCTAGTTGTGGCAGCCATGTTGACCGAGTCGTTCAAGAAAAGACTCGAGCAACTGGACATCCCCTCCACAGTGCTCATCGTGGGGGACCGCTGGAATATCATCGAGATGTCGATCAAGGCGGGAGTTCCCTCCATCGTCATCACAAACAATTTCTCCCCTCCGGACAGGGTTCTGGCGATGGCGCAAGAGAATGGAACGACGCTCATCTCATCGCCTCATGATACGGCAACCACTGTTCTTCTCGCGCGGGCTGCCGTCACAGCCGGACAGATGCTCACGCCCGAGTTTATGTGCCTGAACGCGGAGTTGACCCTGCGCCAAGCCCAAGTCGATGTGGCTATGGTCTCCCAGTTTGCTTTCCCTGTTCTGGGACCCGACGACAGACTCATTGGCGTTTTTTCCAAGAGCGACTTGCTCAAGCCTTCGCCTCGCCAGCTCATTTTGGTCGATCACAATGAGCTTACGCAGGCCGTCGCGGGGGCTGGAGATATCCCGATCATCGAGATTTTGGATCACCACCGCATCGGAGTTGCGCCGACCCAGCAACCGATCCTTTTCATGAATCGGCCGGTGGGTTCGACCAGCACTATCGTCGCCGATTGCTTTCGTCAGGCTCGCATCCCCATCCCCAAAAGTGTGGCTGGGTTACTCATGTGTGGAATCATTTCCGACACCCTCAACCTCACATCGCCCACGACAACGAAGGTCGACAAATTGATATTGGATGAACTGGCCGCCATCTGCGACATCCAACCCGGCGACCTCGCCAATGAGATTTTTTCGGTAGGGTCACCGCTTCAGACGCTCTCAAGCAAAGACGTCATCACGGCAGACTGCAAAGAATACGAAGATCGGGGTCACCTCTTCAGCGTGTCCCAAATCGAAGAGATCAGCTTCACGCAGATCGAAAAGCACCGGACCTCCCTTATTGAGGAACTCGAAAAATACAGGGCCTCGCACAACTACCTTTTTTCGACGCTCCTCATCACCGATGTCAACACGCAGAACTCCATTCTCCTCGTCCGCGGATCCGAGAGCTTCACACGGCTCATCGATTTTCCAGAGGACGGACGCCATGTCTGGCAACTCGACGGCATTGTCTCGCGAAAAAAACAACTCCTCCCCTACCTCACAGATCTTCTTGCGAGAATGACGTAGGGGGACGAGTTGAATTTTTATAAAAACTTTCTTTGTGAGTTTTTTTGCAAGGGCACGGTTAAGTTTGCCGATTTTTCTTGAGGAGAGCTTCCTCAAGCGAGATTTCTGTTAGGTGACATTATATGTTTTAGCGGCTATCCAAGCCTATGTTCTGGGATCGATCCCTTGGGGATATTTGGCGGGGCGGTGGAATGGAGTGGATCTGAGGAACGAGGGGAGCGGGAGTACCGGAGCCACGAATGCGCTTCGCGTGCTGGGCAAAAAATGGGGGTATGCTGTTTTTGCCC
>CAIWSO010000500.1 GCA_903915315.1 uncultured Spartobacteria bacterium
AGCGATAGCGGCATGGGATTGGCTCGATCGCGCCGAGAATCCCTCATTAAAAACGTCTTATCAAAAAACGGTTTACCTTCCAATGAGGGAGCTTCTCGAGTTTTTGCGCTCCAAGGGATTTCAAACCTACATTGTCTCGGGTGGGGGTTCTGAGTTTGTCAGAGCGTATTCGCAGAAATTCTACGGCATTCCTCCCGAACAGATCATTGGATCTCAGGCGAAGATGGTCTTCGTGGAGCGAAATGGGCGACATGAGGTTGTGATGGAGAGCGAACCCGAGTATTTTACAAATGGTCCAGCGAAGCCGTTTGCGATTGTACGCAACATAGGAAAAAGGCCTGTGTTGGCCTTTGGAAACTCGGATGGAGATCTCGAGATGCTTCTGTGGACAACGACAGGAGGGGGCCCGCGTCTTGGTCTGCTTCTCCACCACGATGATGAAGAGCGTGAATTCGCCTATGATAGGGCTTCAGTAGTCGGTCGACTTGACAAGGCATTGGACGAGGCCAAAAAAAGAAGCTGGCGCGTCGTGAGCATGAAAAACGATTGGAAGCAGGTCTTCCCTTGAAACTCGAATCTAGTCGTCTTTTGTCAACTGCAGGAAAATGGAAAAGTCGCAATCTTTGGCAAGCGCTAGTTTGTCGTAACGACATCCATGGTGGCTCTACCTGTGTAGCGGGCTAGGGAGATGATTTCTTGTCCACCGGATTTTTGCTTTTTCACGGCCATTGTTCCGTCGGGGGCACGCTGTCCTTCAGTCAAGGCCATATGAAGGCCGGTGGTGCTGGAGGGAAGATTGACTGCGCCCGACGTCGTGAATTGAAGGATCCCGAGTTGCGACTGTGTCGGTCTGGGGGTAGGCAGGGAATCGAGTATGTTCGCGTCGGGTTGGCTGTTAAGGATCAAAGAGCTGAGATCCTCTCCATGAAAAAGAATGCCTTTGGGCAGTTTGATCCAGCGGGTGATAGGCACCCAAGTGCTGGTAGTGTCGTTTTTTCTTAGGATGACCATGGAATCCTGCTCGTCAGGATTTGTTGCAGGAGTTCCGTTTTTTTTCCAAAAAAGGACAACGACTTCTTCTCCTGTTTCGATCGCTGAGACGCGGGCTTGCTCTAGGGTATTCATCACAATGGTGACTGCGCCCTTACGACCTAACGGGCTTGTAAATCCAGAAAGTGATGGACCTGCCAACGCAACGAGTATGGAGATGATTGCCGTTACGCAAAGCACTTCAAGCAGTGAAAATCCGAGAACTCCGGAAGAAATTATTTTGTGAATCTTCGCGGGCTTTTCGTTTATTAATCCCCCCCCTTTTTTTAAAATTTTCATAATGCTTGGCCTGATTCTACTTTTGCTAACCTTGACGGTTTTCAAAACTTTCAATCAGACTTTTGCACCCTTGTTACTGGACTAGGGATAGGCAATCGACAGAATGTAACGAATTCGCCACATCTTGCCGCTTATAGGGTGAACTGGTTGGCATTGCGCGATATGTCACGCTGAATCCCAACCCAGCCACTGCAAAGAGGTGGCGATATTAATCTGCATTCTTTTTGTGGGATGAGTTGGTTTCAGCCCATTCTTGATTTGAGTCC
>CAIWSO010000501.1 GCA_903915315.1 uncultured Spartobacteria bacterium
AGGCTTTGGCGGAGAGTTCGCGGCGTTGCGAGAGCAGTCTCGCTAGATTCACTTGCTCGCCGATTTCCCGCGCACTGAATCGTGGTTCTGCGAGCCAGGCCTGTGCCGCTCCGGGATGGTCAGCTGCATTCAAGAGCCAATCGATCCATGAAGAGGTCAGGTTTTCTAAAGAAGCAAAAATCGGAGCTTCCTGAATGTCCGTGTCTGGGGCGATGCCGGCTTGAGCTAAAGAAAGGCCCCGCTTTTCAAACCACTCGAGTGCGGGGCGGCCCATCCAAAGCGCCTTTTCAATCGGACCGGAAAAGGGATCGTCGAATCCATAGTTGCGAATCACGAAGGCGCGTTCACCGACAGGCACGCAGTCGATGCAATCACCTGGCGCGAGCGAAAATGTCCAGTTGCCTGCGGGCAGACCGGTGAGGGCATTTTCTCCCGAGGGAAGAAATTCATCCGGTAGGGCGCAATTTTCTATCCACAGCATGCGGTGATCGGGCGAGCGCTTTTTGAAGGCGAAGCTCGAGTTGAGCACATACATGTCGGGATGCGGCTTGCGCAAAAAATCATCCTGCTCGATGCGTCCGGTGGATCGATTTTGCAACCCTGAGAGGGATTCGATCATCTGTCGGGTGGTGCCAAAATGGTAAAATTCCGCTCCGGCCATTGGAACGATTGACACAGTCAGAGCGTTGATCTCGGAGTCACTTTCGACGGGATTTTTTCCAAGTGAGGGACCGAATTGGGCATACAGTTCGTAGTTGTTGGCTCGATCGCCGGCGAACTCCTTGCCACTCCATCCGCAACGTTTCATCAGCAGACTCGCAGCCTTGGCGCTCAGGAGCCAGAGCCCCGTATCGACAAAATAGGAGTAGTCGGCGGCCAGTTCGCGGATTTTTTCCGGCGTTGGTTTTTGAAGAAAAAAGGCGACCTCGCCCTGCGATGCGCGGGGAGAAAAAAAGACCCCAAAATGCGATGCCACTTCTGGACTGACCATCATTCCAAAGCCGACCACATCGGCTTGAGGGATGCTTGGCATTTCCTCTGGAAATTTCAAAAACACATCCCCGCTAGCGATGAGAATTTTGGCGGAGTCGGGAGCCTGAGCGAGGATGCGGGCGTAGTCATCGGCCTGCAGATCGAGAAGGGTCTGATCCAACCGCTGACCATGCGACCACCGCATCACGGGCACTGGCATGAGCGCCTTGCCGGTCGCCGCGTAGCTGGGGAGGCGGCGGCTCTGTCCGCCTGCCAATAGTACCAAGCGCTTCTTTGCTTCCAACCACTCGTCAAAAGTTCCGCCATCGGCTGACCATGCATCGGAGAGAAGTTGGGCGATGCCGCCGCCTGATCCCAGCTTTCCACCAGGAGGGTCGCAGGTCGCGAACCACGGGCGTGGCGCATCGGCGAAAAGGGTCGAAAAATTTCTCGCCATCGCCGGCGGAAGAGACAGGAGATATTGGAATGCCTCGGACACGCGGGTTGGGTTCGAATCCTACGCGGGCGTTGGTCCTTGGCGTTTGCGCAAAGTGATTCGCTTGACGCGCGAGTCATCCTGCGGGCTCCAGGTCATGACTTCGGGGTCGTCTTTGAAGGCGTTGTGGACGATTCTTCTGTCGTAGGAATTGAGGGGATCCGTCTGAATGGGACGACCGGTGACACGGACGGCTTTCGAGAGTTGTTGGACAGTGGCTACGAGCGCATCGTCGCGCATGGCGCGGAAGTGCTCGATATCCACAAAAACTCGGGGCGCCGGTGGTGTCTGAGCCAAAAGAATCCGGTTCACAAGATACTGGAGATCATCCAGCACTTCCTCACGGCGACCGATGAGGCGGTCGGACTCGTGGGTAAAAATCTGCAGCACCTGCTGACCATCCCTTTGTTCCTCTTGAATGGTGACGGCAAATCCGAGGTAGCCAAGAAGGGTGTCGAGGATTTCAGCAGGACTTGGGTTCATGATGTAGGAGGTTTCTTGGATTTTTTCTTGGCCAGCTGCGCCTCGCGTTTGGCAACGATACTTTTCTTTTCCAAGGTCGGCAGTGGTTGGTTTCGTGTGAAATACAGCTGCACGATAGAGAAAAGATTCTGCGTTGTCCAATAAAGCGCGAGTCCGCTGGCGTAGTTATAGCAGAACACCAGAAAGATGATCGGCATGAAATAAAATATACGCTGCTGCATGGCATCGCCTGTTTTGGGCGTGATGATCATTTGCCAGACCATGGTTCCGGCCATGAGTAGCGGCAGAATATTGATCGGGAAGCCAAGTAGGTGCGTGATTGTATCGGGTTGGGAAAGATCGACGACCCAGAAGAACGAGCTGTTCCTCAGCTCGATGGCGGTGCCGAGCATAGCATAAAAACCGAAGAAAATCGGGATTTGGATGAGCATCGGAAGGCAACCGCTGAACGGATTGACGCCATATTCCTTATAGAGCTTCATCGTCTCCTCGTTCAATTTCTGCGGGTTGTCCTTATGTTTCTCCCGCATTTCAGTCATCTTCGGAGACAGGGCCGCCATTTTCCGCATTTCCTTGGTGGCCTTGTTTTGAACCGGCCAGAGCACGGATTTAATCAGGATCGTGAGGGCAATGATCGATGCGGCGTAGTTGCCAAGAAGCACGTGCAGTCCATTCATGGACCAGAGCAGAAACTCGCTCACGAATCCGAACATCCCGAAATTCATAACTTTGTCCTGCGTGGCGCCGAGTTTGCGCAGAAGCGGCAGTTCTTTCGGTCCGGCGTAAATCTCAAATGAGCGGGTGACGACCTCGCCTGCAGCCAAAGTGAAGCCTTTGGACTTGAGGCCACCCTGAATTCCAAAATTCGGGGTTTCATTTAATTTGGGTGCGTCGAACCTCATGGACCATACCGAGTGGGACTGCGTGGCATCCTTGGGAGTGATGATGGTGCAAAAATACTGGCTCGTCACGGCGACCCATTCGATGTCCGGCTTCGTCTCCTCGTAGAGCGGACGCAGGCCATGGATCGGGATACCAATGAGCGGGACCGAGCTGGCAGAGAACCAGTTCACATCGATATTCGTCATGCTCCCGCCATGTCCCCAGTCGAAACGAGTATACATTGGGAGGTCATTGACGTGAAGCGGAGCGGCTCCGCCGGTGCCGATAAAAAATTCGGGAACTTGAAGAGGGGCGGTGCCCGGATTTTTAAAGGTGACGTCTAACGCAATAGCGTAGGGCTTTTCCTTGTTCGCGCCCATGGGGACAGCGAAGCGCTTGGTGATCTCGAGGCCGCCGGATTGCTTGCTGGAGAAGGTGGCTTCGCCTTTGGCCGGATCGGTCGCCATCTCGAATCCGCCTAGAACCTCACCGGGATTGAAGCCGAGGCCTCCGATCGGCATGGAGCGGCTGCGATTCAGGGAGACATGGGATTCATTTTCGCCCTTGTGCATACGAAGGACAACTTGCTCGATGCCTCCGGTACCACTGTTAAAAGTGAATTCTGCATTCTCGTTCGAGAGAGATTCCGCGCGTGCGGCAATCGTGGCTTCGGAGGGTGGGGTTGGTGCGGGCGTGGAGTTCACCGCAGGCGTTGCCGTAGGAGCGGGGGTCGCTGACGCCGTTACTGCGTTGGCTTTGGCGAGTTGGGGTTTGTAGTATTTGCTCACATACCATTGCCAGGCGAAAAGGCCGGCAACAGAGAGAGTGATGGCGATCCAAGATTTACGATCCATTTATTTATTCTAAGTGAGAGGCTTGAAAGCGGGCGGAACGGGGTCGTAACCACATCCGCCCCAAGGGTGACACCGCAAAATGCGGCGTATTCCGAGGAAGGTTCCCTGCATCGTGCTGTGTGTGCGCAGGGCCTCGAGGAAATAGTGCGAACAGGAGGGGCTATATCGGCAACCGCAACCTGGCCCGCAAATCACCTGTAATAAAGGCGAGAGAGCGAGTTGGTAAAAGCGGATCACAGATATGAGCAGAAATTTCATTCGGCAGACGGCAAAATAGAAAGACGTCGGGCAAGAAGCAACCACTCGGACTTTAATTCTTCGAAGGTGGCTGTGGCGGCGGCGGACTTCGCAACGATCACAACGCTCGCGCCGGGTGACATCGTTTCGCGACAGAGTCTAACAATTTCCCGGAGTCGGCGGCGAACCTTGCTTCGAATCACCGCACCTCCCACACGGCGAGAGGTGATAATGCCAATGCGAGCGTTAAACACGTCGTCAGATCGAAGAATCCCAACACGCAGGAGGCGAGTTTGGGATGCTTTTCCCTGGTCCCGAACGCGCGTGAAGTCTCCGCTGTTGCGAAGTCGGGCGGATTTGGGAAAACGCAGGCGGCCGTTATTAGGCCTGGGTGTGTCTGGCGAAGTGGACTTCGACACCTTTTGGAAGGAGGCGTTTGCGGCCCTGCTGGCGGCGTCGGCTCAGGATGGCCCTGCCTGCCTTGGTCTTCATGCGGGCGCGGAAACCAAATTGTTGTTTGCGCGTGCGCTTGGAAGGCTGGTATGTGCGTTTCATAAAATCGTGAAGTGAGTGGGGGAGGTTAGTGGGTGATTGGCCTGCGTCAACTTAAAATATTCGCGACGCATTCGATCTCGACGTCAAATCCCAGTAGTTGGGCGCCGATCGTTGCACGGGCGGGATTCGAATCTCCGAAGTAGCGGATATAAACGGCGTTCATTTCTTGAAAATTTTCCGGCGTGAGGTTGGAAAGATAGACGCGCGAACTAACAACGCTTTCAAAGCCCACACCGGCGGCGGCGAGGACTTTTTTGATGTTATCCAAGACGAGTTCTGTCTGACGGGTGATCGTCCCGCGCTCGATTTTTCCTGTGGTCGGATCCCATGGCGTCATGCCGGATACGAATACAAATTTCCCCTCGGTGATCACACCAAGAGAGTAAGGGCCGAGGGCGGGTGGACCGTCTGGAACTTCGCGCAGCAATTGTTTCATCCTTACGATTCGAAACGAATCCCATGGGAAACTCAAGCTGCGATAGCGGATGGCAGAAATCCCAGATCGCCAGCGGACGGTAAGTCGGCTAAGTCTGCGGCATGAGTATTTGGAGTGAGAACAGGCAATTTCTTGTGGAGCATGGCGCATTACTGCTCCGCACATACCGCCAGCGCACAGGCCGATATTTGATCGAGCCCAGCGACGATTTGGAACTCGATGCCCAGCGACTTTTTGAGGCCCCTTTTGTGGTGGTGTCCGGGGGTGCCGAGGCCGAGCAGATCTTGAATTACGGCAACATGACGGCTCTGGGGTTATGGGAAATGGATTGGGACACCCTCACTCAAACGCCCTCTAGGGAAACCGCTGAACCAGTTCATCAGGCACAGCGGGCGGAATTTTTACGTCAGGTCAAGGCGACGGGATTCATTGACGATTATACAGGGATACGGATTTCCCGAACGGGACGGCGCTTCCAAATCAAGCAGGCCACCGTGTGGAATGTCACCGATGCCCGCGATCTCTATCTCGGTCAGGCAGCGACCTTTTCCGACTGGGAGTTCGAGTCTTCGTAAAGAACGCGAACGAGGCTGAGCCCACAAGCTGGGGCGACGAGGCCAAAGGTGGGGGCGCCATTTTGAAGGCTGTTTTTTAAATCCTGAAGCCCGACTTTACCGATGGCGTGACGAATGATGGCGGCGGAAATCAGGCGAACCATTTTGTGAAGAAAGCCCTCGCCTTCGAAGGTGAGTTGAATTTGTGAGCCGTGGATTTCAGCCTGGATCGAGGAGATCGTGCGAATCGTCTGCTCGGGTTCATTCGTGCGTCGAAGAGAAAATGCAGCGAAGTCATGGCGTCCGGTGAAAAGCTCGCAAGCCTCGCGTAAGCGGATCGGGTCGATCTCGTGAGGCACATGCCAAGCGCGATCGCGCAGGAGCGGTTGCATCACGGGATGGTTCCAAACTGTGTAGCGGTAAATTTTCCCTTTCGCCGAAAACCGAGCATGGAAATTCTGGTCAGCGGCACTGACCTCGATCACGCGAATGTCTTCGGGCAAGTGGGCGTTCAAAGCCGGTGTCCAAGCCCGCAGCGGCAGTCGATCGTCATCCACATCGACATGGGCGCACTGTGCCTCGGCGTGAACGCCTGAATCCGTTCGCCCGGCACCATGGACCACGATCCGGCAGCCAGACAAATTCGCAAAGGCCCGCTCAAGATGATCCTGTATCGTGTTGCCTGCGGACTGGCTTTGCCATCCTTCGAAGGCGCCTCCATGATAGGCGATTTCGAGTTTCAATCTCATACCGAATCCAGCCAGCCTTGAAGGATGATCTGGGCGGCCACTTGGTCGATGATTGGTCTTTGTTTTTTTGTGTTTTTGCCGGCCTCATGGAGGGACCGCTGAGCGGAGACGGTCGTGAGTCTTTCATCCCAACCGATGACCTTGATTTCCGTGGAGCTTCTCAGGGCCTCAATGAACTCCTTCGCTTTGGTCGCGGCGGGGCCGTAGGTTCCATCCATATTTCGTGGCATTCCAACAATGATAGTTTGCGCCCCGCGTTCGGCGGCCAGAGCGAGGATGCGTTTTTTCACATCGCTTGTTTTTACTGAAATGGTTTCGAGTGGGTGGGCGAGCATTCCAAGGTCGTCGCTCACCGCTACGCCGACACGGGCTTCACCGAGATCAATGCCAAGGGCTTTTTTCATTTGTGATTGAAAGTCACATATCTTGCGCTAAGCTTCAACGATCATGTCACAACTCTCTCTGGACAAATTTGGCGAGAATCTCCCGGTATCCGGGATTGTTGGGTTTTCGCAGGTCGCCATCGGACTCGGCGCTGGATTTCTGGTGGCCGAAAGCATTGGTCAAAATGCCCGCCGCAGCGCTGGCATCGCCCTCGTCGGATTGGGTGTCGCCGCGCTTGTGCCGATCATCTGGGGCATCACCTCGAAGATCAGCTCACGCCCCGAATCCTCCCGCGCGATGCGTAAACGCCTCGAAGGAATCCGGGGAGAATACGACGCTGCCCAGTAGCGGCTTGCTCGGAGGGTTGTCTTGACTCGTCCGCGTCTCATTTTGGCATCCGCGTCGCCGCGTCGCCGCGATCTTCTTTCGGACGCGGGTTATGATGTCTTGATCGCCGCCTCGGATGTTGAGGAGATGGATTCGTGTCATGAAGGGCCAGAGGCCTTGGCTGTCATCAACGCGAAGCGCAAGTGGAATGCCGTCGCGCCTCAATACCCAAACGAAATCGTGGTTGCGGCGGATACCGTGGTTTGGCTGGATGGACGTTTTTACGGAAAGCCCGTGGATTTTGCCGAGGCTACGGAGATGCTCACGGATTTTTCCGGTCGCACGCACCAAGTGGTCACGGGAGTCGTCTTGGGTCGAGCGGGAGAGGGGATTCAGGAGTTTGCCGAGGTGACCTGGGTCACATTTCATACTCTCGCTGAAGATGAGATTGCGGCCTATTTGAAATCCATTCACCCGCTCGACAAGGCCGGTGCTTATGCCGCGCAGGACGACAACGGCAGGCTGATCGCCAAGGTTGACGGCTCTATCTCAAATGTCATCGGCCTCCCGATGGAAAAGCTGGGCGCTTTTCTTGCCTCCGAAAATTACCGGCGGCAGAAGTAGATAAAGGCGGGCGGGAAATTCTGCATCACCACGGGGGTTCGCTGGACATCGCTAAAGATGCGTTCCAGATTCGCTCGGAAGCGACGTCCCGATCTCAAGCGGTGTGGCCCGTAATACGCGAAGGTCGTGAAAATCCCCCCCTCGATGAGCGCGCCATGAATCTGATCCAAGATCGAGCATTGCAAGGTTTGGTCAAAAACCGCCCATGGCAAACCGGATAAAATCGCGCTCGGTCGTGGGATGTTTTCCGAGTCGAGATGGTTCTGCAGATCGGTGGCGCAGCCTTCTATGATTCTTGCCTGAGGAAATTTGCGTGAGACCGACCGCGCGAGATCGGGGCTTTTTTCAATGGCCGTGAATCGGGCGCCGGGGGCGAGACTTTCGAGAATGTGGCCTGTGAATGCGCCTGTACCTGGTCCTAACTCCACCACGCTATGGGCGGATTGAATCGCGGACGTGCTAACCATGGCCTTCGCAAGCCAAGGTGAGGACGGCCAAATAGCGCCGACCGTGGTCGGTGCTTGGATCAGGGCCTTAAAGAAGCCGAATGACATGGCGCAGACCTTGGTTCGGCATTCGGTGGAGCGCAATCTTAAAAGTTTTTTCCATTCGAGAATAAAAACGCATTTGCTATCGTGCTGAGATGAAATTTTGCAAGTACGCCTTGTTCCTTCTGTTTCCGGCCATCCTTATGGCTAGAGATACGATGATTGATAATACGGGAATCGTGGAAAATCCGAAACCCACATGGGAGACACAAAAGAAGGCCCGCACGTTTTCGCTCCTCATTCCCGCACCACGCGGCCAAATCACCGATCGCAACGGACTTCCCCTCGCGCAAAATCGCGTGAGCTACAATCTCGCCATCATTTTTCCGACTCCCTTAGACTGGGCAGACGAAAAAATCGTTTCCTTTGCTCGCCGCCAGATCGCGATTTCCAGCAGTCTCATCAATCGTGACATGAAGGTGCCCGATGCCACGATTTTGAATCATTACAAGAACCGGGGCGTCCTGCCGATGGACATCGCCGAGGATCTCTTGCCGCGCGAAATCACCAACCTCCAAAAAAACATGCCGCCCGATCAGGTGCTCAGGCAGACCTATGTGCGATTCTATCCAAGCGGTCTCCTTGCCGCGCACATCATCGGCTACACAGGTCAGCAAGCTCCGCTGTCCGCGAGACCTATTGAGAACAATGATCTCATCTTCCCCGAGAGCGAGGGCAGGGAAGGGCTGGAACAGATTTTCGACAAGGAACTGCGCGGTCAACCCGGTCTTCTGCAAATCACCTTCGGCCAGGATGGAAAAAAAGCCTCCGAGCGAATCGCCCGCCAGCCCGTGCCGGGATACAACGTCATCACCACACTGGATGTGAACGTGCAGGAGATTTGTGAAAAAACGCTCGCAAAAAATGCCAAGCGTGGAGCGATGGTCGTGATGGATCCGAATAGCGGTGAGATCTTGGCGATGGCGTCCTATCCGGCATTCAATCCCAATGACTTTGTTCCGACCATCAAGCAAAGTGTTTTTTCAGCCTATTCCAATGACCCCGCTGACCCGCTTGTTCCGAGGGCGTTCCGCTCGGCCTATCCCCCGGGCTCGACGTTCAAAACCTTTGTGGGCCTCGCTGCGCTGAACTCCGGACTCATCAAAACCGACGAGGTTTTTTTCTGCCCCAAGGAATTTGCTGTCGGCAACCATGTCTTCAAAAACTGGAAGAAAGTGGATGCTGGGCGCTTGAATTTCAAAGAGGCGCTCACGCAGTCGTGTAACACTTGGTTTTATCAAGCGGGGCTCAAGATCGGCCCAGATCCCATCATACAGTATGCCACGCAACTCGGTCTCGGTCGTCGCACCGGCATCCCGCTGAGGTCCGAGGCCGCCGGCAACATTCCGAATGACGATTACATGCAGCGCGTGCACAAGCGCACTATCAAAGGCGGCGATGTGGCGAATATGTCGATTGGGCAAGGAGACATTCTCATCAGTCCGCTTCAGATGACTCAGGCCATGGCGGTCGTGGCGAATGGCGGGGTGGTTCATCAGGCCCGACTTGTTCTCCAGGTCCAGACGATTGATAACAAGGTCATCGCCGCCTACCCCGATCGTATTCGCGAGGAGATTCCTGTGTCGCCGATTGTTCGTGATGAAATGCGCCGGGCCCTTGTGGCTGTGACGAGTGATGGTCAAGGCACCGCGCATAGTGCGAAAGTCAAAGGGATCGATGTGGCAGGTAAGACCGGAACGGCGCAATGGGGGCCGACTGATCGTCAGCGTATCGCAGCATGGTTCACGGGATTCATGCCCGCCGCCGAGCCGCGCTACGCCTTCACCGCGCTCTATGAAGGCGAGCCTAATGACCAATCGGTCCATGGCGGTTCCCACGCGGCTCCGCTCATCGGAAAAGCCTTTCGCGAAATTTACCACCCCAAAAAAGCCGCCTCGAAAGAAGCCGCGACATCGCCGGTGGCGACAACGCCCATTCCCGAGGATGAATCCAATCCTGCTCCCGAGCCAGTGCCCGTGGATCAGTCGAATTGATCGACCGTATCAAATAAATAGAGCTTCGCTTGACAGGTCATGCCGAATTTGCTGCTCTTGAATCGTTAGCCGTTTAATCGACAACAACAAAATAAAACCCACAAAACATGAACAAAGTTGAACTCACAGTAGCAGTACAAAAAACACTCGACTCCACCAAAGCGGATGCCGAGCGCGCAGTGAACGCCGTCATCGATGGCATCAAGCTTGGAGTCAAAAAAACAAAGACCGTCCAACTCATTGGATTCGGTACTTTCAAAATCAGCAACCGCAAAGCCCGTGCCGGTGTGAATCCCAAGACTGGTGCAAAAATCAAAATCAAGGCTTCCAAGACTGTGAAGTTTGTTCCTGGCAAAGCTTTCAAAGCCGCGATCTAATTTCCCCTCCGCATCAGCCCGCAAGGGCTGTGGAAGAGGCCCGTTCTGCTTAACAGCAGAACGGGTTTTTCGTTTTAATCCTGACTCGGAGTGGAGCGCTTAATGAAACGAAAACAACGTGCGATATGCACGCCAAGTCGTAAGCGACTTAGTCCTGATACACGGTGGCGAGTTGCTGGATTTTTCGCGCGAGGAGGATGTCCTTGTCCGTGACGCAGTCGGAATCGTGTGAGACGAGGTTGATACGAACAACATTGAAGGAGTTCGACCAATCCGGATGATGGTTCATTTTTTCCGCCTCCAGAGCTACGGCCGTCATGAAGGAGAATGCCTGAACGAAGTTTTTAAACTGGAACTCTGAACAAAGCCGCCCTTCAAGATAATCCCAACCTGGAAGGATTTTGACAGCGTCATTCAACTCTTCTTTTTTGAGGGGATGGTCCATAAGCGTATTTCATTGCATGCTTTTCATATAAAGCAAGTCGCGAGAGATGGTGCTCGACGGGATTAAGGGGATTTTTGAAGGGAGACACGCACGGCTAGGGCTAGCTTTTCCAGCGTATGGAGACGGTGGCGTGATCGAAAAACTGGGAAGCTATCGCGCTCTAAACGGCTGAGGATTTTCTCGTAAACAGCTCGCATGATGCGCGCGGGTAAAAGCGCAGAAAAATCGCTCGTCGGGGCTTCGGCGGCGGCGAAGTGGGATCGGGCTCGCGCAGCCCCGGTGCGCATCAGAGGTAGAAATCCTTTTCCGGGTGTTTGGTCCAGGATCTCCTTGGCGGTGACGTTGTGGCGATCCATGGCCTCTAGCGGGAGGTAGATTCGTCCTTGGCGGGCGTCCTCGCCGACATCCCTCAGGATGTTCGTCCACTGCAGTGCATGTCCGAGGTGGACGGCGTAGTTTTCGCTGGCTGGATCGCTGCATCCAAAAATGCGGATCGAGACCAGGCCCACAGCACAAGCCACGCACCAGCAATATTCCTCCAACTCCGCGAAGGTGGCGTAAAAGCGGGGCTCAATATCCATGGCGCAACCGCGCACCACGGCTTGAAGTAAACTTCTGTCAATTGTATGCCGTTGCAGGAGGGACTCGAGTTCCGGAGGCCATTTTTCGGCCTCCAGCCAAGCATCGAGGAGGCGACGCTTTTCGTCCGTGGAGCGCTTGGGGTCGTCGGCGATGTCGTCTATGGTTCTGCAAAATCGGTAGAAAAGAAGCGCATCGCGACGTCGCTCTGTTGGAAGCCAGAAGAGAGCGAAGGCGAGATGGGAGGACGCAAGGCCCTTTATGGGTGGAAACTCAGGCGCTTTCATGGCGCAGGCCTGGAATGCAGATTGTCCCCGCTTTCAACAATGCGGTCGGCAAAGGGCAGGAGGTGATTTTTTTCTCCGCTCCAGAGGATGGCCATGCCCTCGTTATCCGCAAGGCATCGGACAAGGGGCAGTAAATTAGGGGAGGGCGGGGAAATGGCCACAAGCAGGGGTGGGCGGTGGACGATCGCCCGCGCCAGAGCCACTAGCCATCGGGTGGAATCATCCAAGTTTCCGACTGGTGTGCCGCAGAGATGCCGGATGCCAGTAAACAGGAGCACCTCGCTTGTGCGCTCGGCGGCGAGATCCTCGCGTTTTCCGCAGATTCGAAAAAAAGGCATGGCGACATTCTCGGCGACGGTGAATGTCGGCAGCAAGTGGTGATGTGTAAAAAGATAACCGAACGCGCGATCACGAAGTCGCCAAGCGTCTTTCTCCTCCATCGCGAGCACATCCTCGCCAAGAACACTCAAGGTGCCGCTGGACGGGCGCTCGATCATTCCCAGAGCATTTAATAACGGAGCGAAATCCCGCCCGCCGCAAAACCCCGTGATTTCACCTGACCGGAAGCTTTCGCTGAATTCCTCGGTCCCGGTGCCATGATCACCACGAGTCGTTCGAAATGGAATATTTTTGCAGACGAGGGGAGGCATGAAGCTAGTGCGAGAGTGGCACCCCGGAGCAACGGCATCAATTCGTAAAAGAATCTGATTTTTATTTGTGGAGGAATTTTTCATCTCTCGGACGCCTTGAACAAAAAAACAAAACTTACTGGATGAGTTGGGCGGTCGCCTTTAGTATTCCCGCTGTGAGTTACCGAGTTTTCGCCCGCAAGTATCGTCCCCAAACCTTTGCCGAAGTCGTCGGGCAGGATCATATCACGCGGACACTTCAGAATGCCGTCAATGCGAACCGTCTCGCGCAAGCCTATCTTTTTGTCGGCCCGCGCGGCATTGGAAAGACTTCGACGGCTCGCATTCTGGCCAAGGCGCTGAATTGCGTGAATGGCCCGACTTCACAACCTTGCGGTGAGTGCGATGTGTGCAAGGAGATCGCCGAGGGACGCAATCTCGATGTGATCGAGATCGACGGCGCGAGCAACAATGGTGTCGAAAATATTCGCGACCTTCGCGACAACGCCGCCTACGCGCCCACGCGCGGGCCATTCAAAATTTACCTCATCGATGAGGTTCACATGCTCAGTACGGGAGCTTTCAATTCCCTTCTCAAGACCTTGGAGGAACCGCCCGCTCATGTGAAATTCATTTTCGCAACCACGGAGGCCCAAAAGGTGCCAGCCACGATCACCAGCCGCTGCCAGCGGTTTGATCTCCGCCGCATTCCCTCAGATCTGATTCAAAAACATCTCCTCTACATAGCCGAGAACGAGAAGATTACACTCGATGCCGATGCCGCCGACGCCATTGCTCGTGGGGCTGACGGCGGGCTTCGCGATGCCGAAAGTATGCTGGATCAAATGGTCGCCTTCTGTGGAGAGCGAATCACCATGAATGATGTCATGGATGTCTTCGGCTTCACCCCACGGGAAGTGGTGGCGAATTTGGCCCAGGCGCTTTTCGCAGCGGACGCCCAAGCCGCGCTAGGCATCGTCGCCATGCAGTCCGAGGCTGGTAAGGATCTTTCCCGCCTCACGGCCGAGCTCATTGGGCATCTCCGTGACAGGCTCGTCGCGCAGGCC
>CAIWSO010000502.1 GCA_903915315.1 uncultured Spartobacteria bacterium
GGCACCAACATCGGTGAGCACGGGAGCAATCACATATTCGAGCAGTGATACGAGTGTGGCGACGGTAAGCGGGGCCACGATCACGGTAGTAGGGCCAGGTTCGGCGACGATCACGGCATCACAGGTAGCGGATGCGAACTATAATGCGCCTACGCCAGTCACTGCATCGCTGACAGTGGGCAAAGGAACGCCAACACTGACTGGGTTTGCGCTAAGTGCATCAAGCATCAACTTTGGGGATGCAGCGCCAACAATTACGGCACCGACATCATTAAGCAGTGGGGCAATAACATACATGAGCAGCGACACAAGTGTGGCAACGGTAAGCGGATCAACGATCACGATCGTGGGAGCGGGATCGGCGACGATCACGGCATCACAGGCAGCAGATGCGAACTACAATGCGGCCACGCCAGTCACGGCATCGCTGACGGTTGTAAATACAGGAACAGTTACAACGGTCCTAACGGGATTTAATCTTGATAATCATAAAGTCAGTGGCAATGGAACAACGCGAACCGTTAGGATTGTAGCTCCAACTTCTAATCAGCCATTATCTCCCTCTCCTATTGTGTATTCATTAGTACCAAGTGCAGCAGGTTCTATTAATGGATCTACTGTGACTTTGACGGCTCCATGCAGAATATATGCCACTCAGGCGCCAGCCACTGGCTATACTGGTGGAAATGCGAGTGTTGGCCTTAACTGGTCGCTTACAACCGATAGTGAGGTTATTTCGAACCCCTAAGAACTCCATGCTTCTAGGATTTAAATAGTGAAATCGCTGCTTTTTACGTGCCTCTTTTTCGTAGCATCAACTCTGTTTGCTTTGGATCCAGTGGAGTTCCAGGTGGGAGGTTTTAGTTTTGCGCGGCCATCAGGGTGGGGGTGGGTTGTGCCAACCAGCTCGATGCGCAAAGCGCAGTTGGAGGTAGTGGGTGAGGGTGGAGCAAAAGCGGATGTGACTTTTTTCCATTTTGGGGCTGGGCAGGGTGGGGGAGTTCAAGCCAATGTGGATCGTTGGTTCGGTCAGTTTCAAAATGCCAAAACGGCGCAAAATGAGGTGATTCTTGGTGGGGTGCGAGTTGTTTTCGTTCAGGCAGCGGGGACATTCTCCAGCGGCATGCCGGGTGGGCCTACAACTCCTTTAGCAAACTATGCTTTGCGCGGAGCTATTTTGGAGGACAAGGAGAAGGGCGATGTGTTTGTAAAAATGACCGGTCCCGCGAGCTTGGTGGAATCCGCTTGGGTCGCCTTTGAGGGAATGGTGAATGCGGCTGCATCGTCTAAGCGATAGTCCGCAGAGGGATTTCTTCGAGGCATTCTCTTTTTCGTTTTGCGAATGGCTTCGTTAAAAAAAAGAATCGATTTGGCCTTGGTTGAGGGTGGTTTTTACGAATCGGTGGATATGGCGCGGCGGGGATTGATGGCTGGATTGATCTCAGTGAACGGGCATGTCGTAGCTAAGCCAGGAACAACGATTCTTCCTGATGACGTGCTGACTGTGGCGCAGAAGGAAAAATATGTTGGGCGGGGAGGTTACAAGCTGGAGGGGGCACTGGCGCATTTTGGCGTCAATCCTCGGGAATTGGTTTGTATCGATATCGGAGCGTCAACCGGAGGATTCACTGATTGCCTGCTTCAGCATGGGGCCGATTTTGTTTATGCGATCGATGTGGGGCACTCGCAGATTTCCTGGAGACTCCAGAAAGATCCACGTGTGGAAAGTCGCGAGGGAGTGAATGCGCGGTATTTGGACGCCAAGGACTTTGATCCGCGTCCGGTTTTGGCGGTCGGGGATGTGAGCTTCATCTCACTGACTCAAATCCTGCCTGCGGTTTTTGGTGTTCTCGCTTCGGGTTCGGAGGGGATTTTTCTTATCAAGCCTCAATTCGAAGCGGAGCGAGCGGATGTTGAAGAAGGGGGCATAGTGCGCGATCCGGGAGTGAGGATGCGGTGTGTGGAAAAAATTCGAATGTTTGTCGAGTCAGAGGGGCACCAATGGCTTGGTTCCATCGAGTCCTCCATTACTGGGCGCGAAGGAAACGTGGAATACTTGGCACATTTTCGCTGCACCTAATCTTCGATTTTGTGGGTCTGTTGAGAGTCTAGAAGTTGAGATTCAAACTGGTGCTGAAACGCGTTTGGAGGTCACTGTTGGATTCTTGGCTTTGCCCTGAAGTGACCATCATGGAATTTTGCCAAGAGGCCCACTCGCGGAGACGCCAACTGAGCGTGGCGCTGGTCAGGAAGTGATCTGGAGGCCCCTCGGAGGCGTTTGTGTTATCCGAGTCGGAAAGGGAAACGTAATCCGATTGCTCGTAGCCGGCCGAGAGAGACAGCGTGATGCCTTTGATGAGGCTTTGGGAGACAGTGGCCAGCGCGCCACGGGTGACATTATACTGATCTGGGGCAAGGCTCGAGAATCCTTGATTTTGGTAGACGGAGAGGGAGAGTCGTGTCTTCTGGCGGGCGTTCCATCCCGCAGCGAGGCTGAAGTTCGGCCTGATGTCTGTGCCTTGCATGCTGTAGCTGGCTTTGAAATAGGTTTTCTCCGTGGGAGTGTAATTGATCCCGACATTGTAAATGGGACGCAAGCCCACAGCCTCGGAGTTGGCGGTATCCTGATCGGTCACGTAGCCAGCACCAGCCCCGGCATCCACGGAAAATTTCGGTGCCAATTGGTAGGTCACCATCATCATGGAATCATAGGATTGCCTGTTGCCATCTGTCCCGCCTTGGAGTGATTGTAGTTCCTTGCTAGTGCCGAGAGTGAATCGCACATTGGTCTTCGGGGTGACGAGGTAGTCGACAAAGGTGGTTAAGCCGAGACTCACTGAGTTGCTATTCGGTTGATCCGTTTCTCCGGTGGCGACCTGTGCATCCGATGTTTTTGTGTAGGCGACCGAGGCTGCGGCACCCGCGCTCAAAGAGTCGGTGATGATGTAGCGTGCGGAAAGAGACGTTGAGGTTGAGGCCTGAAAGTTGTTGGATCCCGTACGAGTATCAAAGCCGCTGCCAGTGGATGCGCTGGTCGAGAGGTTCAGTGTCAGGCGTGTGGAGTTGTAGCCAAGGTCGAACCCAGTCGTCATGGATATCGGGTTCCTCTGGCTTCCTTGGCCTGCGGCGGTGTAGTCCTGATTGAAATAATGGGTGTAACCGGATGAGAAGCGAGTGGCTACAGTCCAAAGACCGATCTCGCGTTCGTAGCGGATCGCCAGTGTGGGCGAGGAGTAAAGGCTGGACCGACCGCCGGAAGACGAGGATTCGCCCGTCGAGGTTTGAGAGGAGTATTCCCAACCTGAGGAGAGGCCGAGGGAAAAATCGAGTGGGCCGAAGCGGAGACGGCGGCGGAAATTATCCGCGAGTCGGTCCATGTTTTCGGATAAAGTTGGTGTGGTCTGCTCGGAGGGATCGACTCCAACATCTTTTTCGGTGAGTCCCCCATCGGGTTGAAAAAACTGGGGCGTCACTTCACGGTCTTCCTGGGGACCGGCCCAACGGGAACGGAACTCCGCCTCGCGAACAGTGAGGACGGTCTGAGCAGAGGCAGTGTACAAGCCCAAGAAAGCGAGCAACGCCAAGCAACAAATCAGCAATTTAACTGGTTTGAGCATTCCTGCTTATCAGAAAATATTTGAAATAAAGTGGGGGTTAGGCATGGGTGAATTAATCTTAAACTTTATGCTTGTGATTTTTTAATATCATGGGTCAAAAAAACCTTAAGGTGATGCGATTTGTGTTAGTAAATAATTGGGGGCAATAAATGGATCGTGATTTGTAAATATTTTGAGGAAAATAGTCCATTCTACTTTGGTTGTATGTTTTTATGAATTTGATTCGAGCAGGGCGAGTCGTTCTGCGATGCGGACTAACTGGGCGAGCGACTCCGCTCCCATTTTGTGCATCACTCGACCTCGATGAACTTTGATGGTTTGTTCAGTGATGCCAAGCGTGGAAGCGATGAGTTTATTTGGTTCTCCCGTAACAACGTGAATAAAGACTTCTTTCTCTCTGTTTGTGAGAAGTTTAAGTCGATCTTTGAGGGCTTGGGTTTCATTTTGCTGGGATTGATTCTCTTCAGTTTTTTTAATGCCAATCTTAATGGCGCCAATAAGTTCAGAGTCTTTTACTGGTTTTGTTAAAAAATCGATAGCGCCTGACTTGATGGCTCTCACGCTCATTGGAATGTCTCCATTGGCAGTGAGGAAGACGATGGCTAGGTTTGAGGACGAGTGGATAAGGTGTTGATGGAGTTCGAGTCCTGTCATCTCGGGCATCGTGACATCGAGCACAACACAAGCCGGCGTGTTAGGATCATAAGTCTCAAGAAAACTGGTGGCGCTGCTGAACGTGGTCACTTCAAATCCCTCGGCTCGGAGAAGGCGTGATAGCGCGCGGAGGAGAGCGGGTTCGTCGTCAACAAGAAAAACTTTTTGTGAGGCAATCATGAATTGAAGGAATCTAACGGGATGTTGAAGTGAAATATGGCGCCGCGTTTTTCGGCTGGTTCAGCCCAAAGTTGGCCACCGTGCGCGCGAATGATCGTACGAGAAATGGCTAGCCCGAGGCCCAGTCCGCTTGGCTTGGTCGAGTGAAAAGCATCGAAAATGCGATCGGGATCCTCTGGCAGGCCGCATCCATTGTCCTGCACGGAAAATTGAAGGAATCCCGTATCCTGTTTGCAGGAGAGGTGCAAATGTCGAGAGCTGGGATCATTGTCCTCCATGGCATCGCATGCATTTTTAATAAGGTTCAGGATAACCTGTTCTACCGGAATACGGTCGGCATGAAATATCGGGAGGTTGTTGGCGATCTTTTTGGTAATCACAACGTTCGCGGATTCCAGGTCCGTTTGGGCGAGGGCAAGGGCTTTTTCAAACAAATCCACCGGCTCCACTTCTTCTAGGGCAGGTTCGCCGCGGCTCAAAATCGTGCGTAATTTTTTTATGACGTCGGCCGCGCGGATATCGGCACTCACGATGTCGTCAAGGATTTCTCGAAGTTCGCGCATGTCCGGCGATTCGTGCGATAGCAGGCGTTGAGCGGCTTGGGCGTTGCTGAGGATGATGGCAAGAGGTTGATTGAGCTCATGGGCTAGGGAGCTGGAAAGTTCGCTCATTGATGCCATCTGTGCGAGTTGAGCCATTTCCTCGTTGCGGTGGGCGGTTTCGATGGCCAATGCCCGCTGGGAACTCAAATCAATCCCGATGCCGACCAAATGGGGTTTGCCGCGCACTTCCACCCGAACCATCGTAAAAAAATGACGGACGGAGGTTCGATCTTTGCGGATCAGATCGACCTCGAGTTCGACGCTACCTTTGGAAAACGCACGATCCCAGCTTCGATTCAGCTTGGGGAGGTCCTCTGGGCGGAAAAGTTCTTCCGCCTTCATGCTCTTGGCTTCCTCACTCGAGTAGCCTGTGTTTTTTTCGTATTGGGAATTCCATCGCACGATCTGGCCGTCTCGGGAGTGAAGGTACAACATGCCTGGGGCGCTTTCGAAAATAGCATCGGTGAGTTGACGTTCGCGGTGGAGTTCGTACTCCCGATTTTGAAGGTTGTTTGCCAATATGGCGGCTCGAACCATGTCGTTGCTGAGTTCGAGTCCCATAGTGGCGACGATGCCCACAAAAAATAGGCTCGCAATGATCGGGGTATCCATACTTTGCCAGAGAACAAAAAAGGTCTGGATCGAGAGGGCCATTACAAAGACAAGCATGCTTGTGCCAACGACGAGAGACCGTCGCACGCCCGCTTTGTATCCACGGGCCGTCGCATCCACCAAATAAACCGCCAGCAAAACTAGGCTGAGTTGACCAACGAACATCAGAGGGTTTGGCGTGCCTTCCACGATGGTCACCGATTGCCCGAGAAAGCGGATCTGCCTCAACTCGGAGATCGAGGAGTAGTAGATGTTCGGAGTGAGGGTGAAATTCAAAAAGAGGCCGAGCGTTCTCAATCCGCAGACGGAGAGGGCCAGCCACTTTCGACCTGTGCCGAGATAGTAGTGCACAAACCCGACCATCGAGAGCGTGATAAGCCAGCGGAGGACATTGAAGCACTGAAGGGCATTGTCGTATTCGTGCGGGGATTGCACACTCATCATCCAAAGCTCGCAAGCCGCCATACCTGCTGTGGATGTGGCCATCAGGCAAAACATCAAACTCGCAAGTGCGCTGCGTTGCCTGAACCAGACAAGTCCATGAATCGCAGCCAAAGTGAGTGAGGCTGCTGCTACCATGGACCAAATGATCGTGACCAAGTTCAATGTGCGAGATCGAGAGCGATGAGGTTACAATCCGGGGTGAGAGGCAACATGTGAATGGTGTTTATAGCTTCTTGTTTGGGATTCTATCAAGCCAGAAGCAGATCAGGTTTTCCTCGTAGATTGACGTCTTGCATGTGGGGGAGAGTCATACCCATATTGGCCTGAGATGAGTTCGCTCCATGGCTTGATTCTTGGCTTGGGTCTGTTTTTTTTGGGTCTGCAACTCACGGGGCAAAATATGCGCGCGCTGAGTGGCGGAAGTTTTCGCAATCTCGTGAGGAGGCTAACCGATTCACCTTGGTTGGCGGGAGTCTGCGGGGTGCTCGCGGGCGCGTTGATGCAGAGTGCCACTGCTGTGACTTTTATTTTGGTGAGCATGCTCGGCAGCGGCGTCATCCAGTCAGCGGCAGCCGGTCTTGTTCTGGTCTGGTGCAATGTGGGGCTCACGGCATTCGCTTTTCTTGCAGCGTTCAACATTTCGCCCTTGGTAGCCTACCTTGTCGGCGGGGCCGGCATTCTGATGGGAGCCGTACGAACCAAGCCGTGGAATACTTATGCGGGAGCGTTTCTCGGGGTCGGAATCATTTTGTTTGGACTTGAGCAAGTCGGCTCGGGTTTGGCTCCGTTGAAAGAAGCTGCCTGGTTTTCAGGAGTGCTGGAGATGGCTCTGGGATCACCGGTGTTGGCTTTTGCGATCGGATTTGCCGCTTCGGCCCTGCTTCAATCGAATACGGGGGCAGCGATGGTGGTCATCACTTTGGCTCAAGGCGGCGCGCTGAAGGTCTCCGAGGGTATGCCGATCATTTACGGTGCGAACTTGGGGGCCATCCTGCTGCGGATGTTTTTGGCGACCGGACTAAAAGGATCCTCGGTTCGCCTCGTTCGAATGGAGGATTTCTTTTGTGTGTTTGGCGGAGTTCTGATGATGGGACTGTTGTTTGCGGAAAAAGCCGGAATACCACTTGTTTTAGGGCTGGCTGGGAGAATGGATGGTGGGGCTCCTATTCAACTGGCACTGGTGTTTTTGCTGTCCAATCTCATTCCTGCAATTGTCTTCACTCCGCTTCTTCCGCTATGTGATGCTGCTTTGAAAAAGTTTTATCCGAGCGATCCCTCGGATAAGCCGCATTGCCCGAAATATCTGACCCACCAAGCGCTAGCGGATCCGGAGTCGGCCTTGGATCTCATTCCCAAAGAACTCGGCCGCCTTTTTGCGAGTGTGAATCCCTCGAAGGTTGGCGGAGTGGGGGAAGGGGATGCCGATGAGTCGACGTCTTTTGCTATGCTGGCTTCCGCGATCGAGAGTTTTTGTGTTCGACTGGCTGCGGAGAATCCGCTCACTGCGGCCCAGTCCCAGCGATTGCAGCGACTCCGGGCTTGGTTGCACACGATCCGATACATAGGGGAAGCGGTCGGGGGCTTGGCTGTTTCCCGGATGGCGCTGCCGCCTGGCGCCGATGCTTGCTCCTCAGGCCTCATCTCCTGGATAGCTCGCAATATCGCTCTGGGCGCCGAGGCCACCTCCTCGATGGACGCGGAGAAAATCCAGGCCTTTTTCGAATCCAGCAAACAAAAGGGCTCCGACGTCCGGGAAATGAGGCGGAACTTTCTCGCAAATTGCGGCGCATTTTCCCCGTCGGGAACACTGGACATGTCGTCGATGGTCGATGCCTTTGATATTTCGGCTTGGCTCATCCATCGCCTGTCAAAACTCCAGATGCAGGCGATCGGGCAAGTGGTATAGGCGGAGAAAAACGCAGTTTTTGAAAAAACGTGTGGACGTCCCGCGTTCTCTCGGACACGTTTCGTCCCCTTTAATTTTCATATGCTTACGCTTTCACAGGTCACAAAATCATTTGGCGGCAGGATCCTATTTGAGGAGGCCGCCTTGCAGGTCAACACGGGCGACCGCATAGGACTTATCGGCCCCAACGGGGCAGGGAAATCGACGCTTTTTTCCCTGTTGCTTCGCAATGACGAGCCGGATGAGGGCCTTGTGACAATGCAGCGCGGTGTTCGCGTCGGCTTTCTTCCTCAAGAGACTGCCGCCGTCACGGATCAAACTGTCATGGAACTCGCTGCGGGCGCCGAGGCGGATGGACGCTCTGAAGCCATGGCGAAGCGCATCCTAGCCGGGTTGGCGTTCCGCGAAACGGATTTTCATCGCCCCGTGGGCGAGTTGAGTGGCGGATGGATCATGCGAGCGCATCTCGCTCGATTGCTGGTGGAGGAGCCCGATCTTCTCTTGCTGGACGAGCCCACCAACCATCTGGATCTTGAAACGCTGGGTTGGTTTCAAAATCACCTCGTGGGATATCCTGGAGCGATTTTGACAATCTCGCACGATCGGGAATTTTTGAATCTCATCTGCCGTGGCATTGTGGAGATTCGTCACCGCAAACTCATTCGCTACACGGGAAATTTCGATGCCTGTCTCGAACAAAAAAAGGCGCGCGAGGAACAACAACTCGCCGCCTATCGCAACCAGCAAAAAGAGATTGCCCATCTGGAGGATTTTATCAATCGCTTCCGCGCCAAGGCCAGCAAGGCTGCACAGGCACAGGATCGTATCAAGCAACTCGCTCGAATGGTCCGCATCGAAGCTCCGGAATCCGATGAGCCCACGGTGAGCTTCCGGTTTCCTCAGCCTCCACGTGGTGGACAAAAAGTCATCGCCTTGGAGGGAGTCCGCCAAGCGTATGGCAATAACGTTATCTATGATGATCTGAACCTCGAGATCGAAAAGGGACAACGCACCGTTCTGGTGGGTCCCAATGGAGCGGGCAAGTCCACGCTTCTGAAGATTCTTGCTGGTCAGCTGGAACTCGAGGCTGGAACGCGCACGCCCGGCCACAATTGCAGTATCGGTTATTTTGCGCAGCACCGCACGGAGGCTCTTGATGTGAAGAGAACGGTGCTAGAGGAGGTGCAGTCGATCGCTCGTCCAGTACCAGAGCAAGCTGCGCGCACCGTGCTAGGTGCATTTCTTTTTCGCGGGGACGATGTTTTTAAACGTGTAAGCGTGCTAAGCGGCGGAGAAAAAAGTCGCCTGGCACTGGTCAAGTTGCTTCTAGATCCTCCGAACTTTCTGCTGTTGGACGAACCCACGACCCACCTCGATATGCCGAGCATCGATGCCCTCATACGGGCGCTCCAGCCCTATGATGGAACGGTTTATTTTGTGAGTCACGATGTGCACTTTATTCGTGCCATGGCGACATCGGTCATCCATGTGCAGGCCGGACGCATCACCCGATACGCGGGGGATTACGAATATTACCGAGAGAAGTCCCAAGTGGGTGGGGGAGCGAGGGCCGGAACGGTCGCCTCCTTGGGGAACTTCCAGCCCTCCGCGCCTGTCGAGTCCGACGTCGAGGCCCCCAAGCTGGGACTCAAGGAAATGCGGGCACAGCGTCGCGCCGAGGCAGATGCGCGCAAAGCTGCAGCCAGTGAGCGCCGCGCCCGCGAACAGCGTGTTTTTGCACTCGAGGATGAAATTCATAAATTGGAGGCCTCGCAGCGCGAACTCAGCAACCAGCTCGAGGATCCAGCGACCTACGAAAATCCATCGCTGGCGATGGAAATCAATCGTAAGCTCGCCGGAGTGGCCGATGCTCTCGAAAAAGCCAATGCCGAGTGGCTCGCTTGCGCTGAACCCAGCGAGGCCCTAGTCTAAAAAAATCATGATTCCCTTTCGCAATCTCGCCGAGACTCGCACGCCTGACGGTTCCCGCTTTTCCCTTCATGAGCACGATGGGGATTATTTTCTCAAGCTCAATGGCCGTCAGCTCATGGGGTCAAATTTAACGACATCCGAGATCATGCTGGCCGATCTCGCTTGTGGATATTTCAATGCGCCGGATCGTCCGCGCATCCTCATTGGCGGGCTTGGATTGGGTTTCAGCCTCTGCCGTGTGCTTGAGATTGCTGGGCCAACGGCGGTGGTTGTGGTGGCCGAGCTTCTTCCGGAGGTTGTTGCTTGGAATCGGGAATTCCTTTCCGAATTGAACGGCAAGCTTCTCGATGATCCTCGGGTGAAAGTCGTCACCGGCGATGTTTTCGACAGCATCAAAAAAGGCCCCGGAACCTACGATGCGATTATTCTCGATGTGGACAATGGCCCGACATCCTTTGTGCAGGCCAAAAATTCCCGGCTATACACCAGCAAGGGACTGGCGCTGATTCGCTCGGCGCTTCGCCCCGGTGGCCGCGTTGCGATCTGGTCAGCCGAGCGTGAACCTGCTTTTCTTACGCAACTCGCCCGCTCGGGATTCCATGCTCAGGAATATGAAGCCAAGGCGCACGAGCGCGCGAAACGCGCCGCCTACCGGATTTACGTCGGCGAGGTTGCTGTTCAGGAAATAGAGAAGGAACCGCTTCGGGAAACGCAGCGTCCTTTTGCCGTCAAGCGGCGCACTCGCTGACCTTGCTGGATATTGTTGCGGCGTCGAAGTTCGGAAAAATATCCACGCTGGTGGAGTTTGTGTTTCCAGCGGCAAGGTGGTGGGCGGCGGTATACGCAATCATCAAGGCGTTGTCCGTGTGCAGCCCTGGGGGTGCTGTCAGAATCGCCATGCTCTCCTTCTCGGCTCTCGCCACGGCGAGTGCACGTAAGCTGGCATTCGCGCTCACGCCTCCGCTTATGGTGACGATTTGTCTCCCCAATTTGCTGGCAGCGCGGAAAAGCTTGGCGACAAGCACCTCGGTGACGGCCGCCTGGAATGAGGCGCAGATATCCGGCATCCCATCTGTGATAGGTCCGTTTTTTTCCAAAAAAATCCTCACTGAGGTTTTGAGTCCGCTGAAGCTGAAGTCGAAGTCACCGGACTCGATCATTCCGCGTGGGAAGTCGTGGCGCTTGGGGTTACCGGATCGGGCGAGGCGGTCGATTTCCGCACCACCTGGATAACCGAGGCCGAGAAGTTTGGCGACCTTGTCAAAGGCCTCGCCGGCGGCATCATCAAGCGTTCGGCCGAGGAGGGTGTATCTCCCGAAGCCCGCCACATCGAAGAGAAGAGTGTGCCCGCCGCTCACCACCAATGCGATGTGCGGAGGGATTTCCGCTTTCCCAAAAAAGGGAGAAAGCAAGTGGCCCTCGATGTGGTTGATGGCAAGGAAGGGCTTGCCGGATCCTAGGCTCAGGCCCTTGGCCGTCGAGGCCCCCACGAGGAGGGCCGAGGCAAGGCCTGGCCCTGTCGTTGCAGCGATGGCGTCGAGATCGGTGACATCGA
>CAIWSO010000503.1 GCA_903915315.1 uncultured Spartobacteria bacterium
GGCGGCGACACGGGCTTCATGGTTGCTCACCCATTTTTCTTCCTGCTCGGTGCGGGGGACTGGGGTGATGCTGGCGGGTTGTTGGGCAAACGCGGACGCTGAAAAAGCGACGAACGCGAGGAGTGTGGTGCGGGTGGTTTTATGCATGGTGGGTGCTGGGTTTATGGAGTGGGGTTTTTTGCGGACTGGCCCGGCGTGCTGCCTGCCAACTCGAGCGAGACTTTGATTTGTTCGGGCTTCGTAGCGGCAAAGATGCGTTGTTCCAAATCGAGGATCGATTGGTCGATGGAGTCCTCTTGGGGGAGGTCTTCCAGAAATTTCGCCAAACGGCCGATCATGATTTTGTTGTCCTGCTTTTTGGCCTCATCGAGCTGGGCAGAGGCTGCGGCGGCGATCTCCCCGCGGGTTTTCTGTCCCGGCAGTCCGCACTCCATTTGGCGGAGTTGGCGTATGCGGCCTTCCTGACCTGCCCGCTCTTGAATCAAGGCATCGACTGCCTTCGCGCGGCGTTGGCCGGGATTCGCGTCGAGCGTGGCGATGTTGACCCCTGCGGCGAGCCCCTCCGCTGTGAACTCTCCAGCGTTTTGGCCATCGAGGAGGAGGGCATAACGGCCCCGGGCGAACCCTTGAACGGTGAGCATTTCCCGATTGAGGGATTCGGTGAGGGGGATGACTTTTTCAGCACGGCGATATTCGTCGTTGACGGGCAACGGCAGCGAGCGGGGCAGGTAATCAAAGGACACTTTTCCCTCAGCGGCCTGCAATGCCCCGACCGCGCAGTTGGCATTATCCAACACAGAGCCCTTGGCCGCATCGACCTTCACGCTCGCCACAATCGGTGAGGCGTTTTGGGCTTTTAAAAATTCGCAGGCCATCACCCAGTGCCCCTCCGGGCCGGGATGAACACGGTCCCCGCCCGCGATGCCGAAGGCGGGATCTTTCGCCTGCATCCGCGCATTTACCTCGAGCATCGGCGCGTTGAAATCCACAAATCCGGCTTCATTTTTCAGGGTCTTGAGTTCCTCGATGCAGGCTTGAATGCCGGAGTTCGCGCCAAGGTTGTTCGCCGCCTCGGACTTCATGGTGTTGTCGTAGATCGACGGGCCGATGAGGATCGGCACGATGCCGCGTTCATTCAGGAGCGCGAGCAGTTTTTCCATGTTTGCGCGGTAGTTGGCTACCGTTTCACGGCGCTTTTGGAGCACGGTCTCGTCGGGCTCGCTCATGCCGAAGAGGTCCTTGCGATAACTTGCGCCCGAGTCGTTCATGCCGAAATTGATCGCCACCTTGTTTGGCTTCTCCTTGAGGATGTCCCTTTCCAGTCTCCCAATTCCGCCGTGGACGAAATCGCTGAAGATTCCTTTGTTCCGGAACCGCACGCCCAGCTCGGGATGCCGCGTGGCCCAGTAGGTGAAGATGTATTTGTGGTAGGTGCCCCCGCTCGTGATGCTGTCTCCAGCGAAGGCCACGAGGTCGCCTTTCGCGAACGGCGGAATGGAAGAATCCGCCGCCATCGCGGCATGGGCCGCGAAAGCAAAAGCGATGTGCAGAATATTTTTGATCATGACTTCAATCCTCATCGGTTGCTTTGGACACTTCGATTTTGAACGAGGTTTTCTTGTCGCTCTGGATTTTCAACCACACCACAAGGTCGGTGCCCTCGGCGGTTTTGTTGTGGCCAAAGCGGAGGTCCTTCCCACGCGGGATTTGCTTTCCGTCCATCGTGAGCTTGGCTGGACGGCTGCCCCAGTTTTTCACGACGAAAGCGGGATTGTGGATCGGCGAGTCGGGGGTCGCTTCGAGCGAGAATTCCATCGGACCGACGGTCGGGGCTTTGGCGTTGAAGACATAAGCGCGCTGAGATTTTTCGTAGGCACCGCCTTCGAAGCCACTTGCTGCCAGCGTCGCCGCCGGGGCGGCATTCCATGACCTTGAGAGCGGCGCGAGGGTTTCGATCGGTTGGTTGGTCATGCCATAGAGGAACATTGCCTTGCTGCTCCCGGCCTCACGGCGGACAACCGGCAGCGAGGAGGTGAGCGAGAAATGCGACGGCCGGTCGGAGACGATGGCCTTGCGCCCATCATTCGGGAGCTGCGCCACGGGCCAGTGGTTCCAGCACGGGAACATCGAATAGTCGCGGCTCGGCCCGATGCCGAAACCCTCGATCTTCACGGGCTTTTCAAAAATGAGAAACGGCTTCCATTGGGAACGGAAATTCACGAGCTGGATATTCGGGTCGGCAGGAACACGAAAATAACGCTCCGGACTGTTGCCATCCTTCCACTTCAAGGGCGGCCCGTCTTCCCACGAGTAGGTGTGGGATTCGCCTTTTTCGTTGGCGAGGGTGAGCGCCTTCATGTCCACCGTGTCCTCGGGGCGCATCCCGGGCTGGTTGTATAGGAGCGTTTCCTGCCACTGGCCGCCACCGTTATGGTTTGTGGCGACCACATACCTCACGGCCACGCCATCCGGGTAGATCGTGAAATACTCGTCGGACCAAAGCCCCCAGCCGGTCACCGGATCAGGGTTTAGGAATTTCCCGTCAATACCAACCGAGGCGTAACGGGCATGGACGACCACCCGGGCGTCATTGCTCTCGAGGATTTTCGCCGTGGAGAATTCGCATTTCTTGTCGGCCATGTGCTCAAAGCAGCCAGTCGTGTTGGTGTTGTTTTCGAGGCTTTGGTCGCCCGCCCACAGGCCGTTCTCGCTCACATAGCACGCGCCGTAGTTCGTCCCGCGCCAGAAGACGATCCGGCTCGGCGAGTCGTCGAAGCGCACGAGGATGTCCGGAAACTCCCCTACCCTCCAATGGCGTTCCCACTCGGGCGCGTAGTTGAGCCGGGTGTAAACCGCGCCGAACTCGCCGGGACCTTCTGGGCCGGACGGCATGCGGCGGAATTGCAGCGGCTGCGCGACCTTCGGCTGAGCGGCGGCGAATGCCTGTGCGGCCTCGGCCTCAGTGAACGCGTGGTTGTGGATTTTCACCTCGTCGAGGAGGCCGTCGAGGAACATCAGGGATTTGAACGAAGCGCTGTAGTCCCGCTCCGTGCGAATCGGGCAATCCCTCGTGTGGCTCACGCCGAGCAGCAAATCCATACCCTTCGCCGGCGTGATCGGACCGGTCGTTTTGATTTCGCCCTCGAGTTTTCCATTGATGAAAACCTTGAGCCCCAATGCTGGGTCATAGCTGCCCGCGACATGGGCCCACTTGAGAAGCGGGAGTTGGGACTTCGAGTTGCACTCGATCCACTTTCCGTCCTTCGCCACATGCAACCCGAGCCGACCCTCGCCGCTAATGCCAAAGAACCACCCCGCCTTGCGCTCCGATTCCTGGTTGAGGATCGCGGCCCAATTCCACGGGTATTCCTGCAACGCGATCCAGCCCTCGAACGAAAACGCCTCGCCAAGTGCCGGAGCCTTGTCGGCCGGGCGGGTGAGGCGCGTGGCCAGTCCATCGAGCTTCAGGGCTTGGCCAACCACGCCATCCGCTTGAGTGGGAAATCCCACGATCGGATCGTGAACCCGGGCCGTAGGTTCCGCCACCATCTTGACATTCGGGTCATTGCCGAGGAATTGGTCGAATGACCAAACTGCCGCCGGATTTTGCGGAGGCGGCGCGGTCTGGGCGATGGCGGATGAAGCGATTGCCCACATGGAAAGAGGAAGTATTAGGCGAGGTATTTTTTTCATA
>CAIWSO010000504.1 GCA_903915315.1 uncultured Spartobacteria bacterium
GGTAGGAATCTAAAATGAGGTCCACTTCGAGAAAGGACTCGGAGAGCACTTTTCCGGATGGACCAAGGGCCTGTCCGATCGCGACGATCTTGAAATTGCGGGATTGTGTGTCGACCAACTCGAGCAAGGAGGAAAGCACCTGCTCGCGACCGGCATCGTGGATGGTCGCGATAGGGGTTGAGGAATTGCTCCCCAGCGTGGGGATAAAGTTTGTGGGGTTCAGAAGTTGTGGGGTGATTTTGTGGAGGTCGCTGAGATTGTAGTAGGGACGGTTCGAAATCACGAGGTTCGCCAGTTGGGTAGCGGCATGGCTGGTGAGGCTGGAGTTGGTAAAAGCGGGGTCGGCATTTTGCGAGAGGTGGTAAAACAGGGCCGTCAAAACCTCTTTCGGAGCGGTGTTGATATTGATCTTGGGGGCGTGGGTCGGGATGCCGGCCGCGTTTGTTTCCGCGACCGTGAATAAATCGACGAGATGGAGGCTGCGAAATCCGGGGGAGTTCCAATTTGGGGCGGCTTTTTCGGATCCTGAGGGCGCGATGCCACTTGCGGGGTAATCAAACTCAGTTATGCCCATGCGCAAGGTGCGCCCTCCACCCGAGGCATACCACGAGTCGCTCCCAGCGGTGCTGAATCCAACGTCATTGAGCTGGGCGGGGTCGTAGATGTTACCCAGCTCGCCGATGGATTCCATTTTTGCATTTCGCAAATAAAATGGGGCATTTGTGCTTTCGGAGATGGAATAAGAGGAAGCCGCGGACGTGGGATCGGCGAGGGTTAGATCGATGCTCGAGCCCTCCAGTGGACTGGACCGCACGACATCTCGGGAGGAAAACGTTTTGGCGTAGTCCTGTGAGCTTTCATTGGTGAAGGTGTTTCGTCCATTCCAGCGGACTTCGCTATTTGTTGAGGCTGGAGCTTCCCAATCGTAGGGAGAAATGGCGTTTTGGCGGGGATCTGCGACGGCGCGGTAACCTTTCGGTGCAGCAAAAAAGCCGCATGAGGGATAGTTGATGGCGAAGCGATTGGGTCCGCCTAAGTTGATCCTTGTTTCAATCGTCTTCCCCATCGCGCTCTTCGGCAGTCCTTGATTGTTGGTAAAGAAGTTCGTTGCGAGATTGGCGGTGCGATCAAAGAGCACGCCATTCCAGCGGGCATCAAAGCGCGAGTGATGTTCGAAGAAGGCGTTGGCGCTGGCCGTTTGCTCCAGATAGGGCCGGTTTCCGACAAGTGCGCTGCCTTTGAGGGTCGATATAACGGTATTCGTGACTGTGGCGGTTTTGAAAACCTTCATTTCGTTTGGGCGAAGGTTGTTGATCGCGATCGTGCCCGCATTGGGTAAAATCGGACCGCCGAGACCTGGCATTTTGATCGGTCGGAAAGTCGTGACTTCCAGTGAGAGGTTGCCGCTGAGATTGGTCTGATAGGGATTCCAGAGCTGAACAAAAACCGTTTGCGTGATTTTGTTTGTCCACGCCGTTCCGGACCCGGATTCACTGATCCAGTTGTATTTCTCCGCGATGCCAGTGACGAGCGGTGCGAGTTCTTTGCCAGCGGGCTCACCCAGTGGCGAGGCGTCGGGGAGGATGGTCACATCGGTATCGGGGTCGATGTAATCGAGGATCGATGCGGAAATGCGCTCCAAGTATCGGAAGTAGCTTCCTCCAAGTCCATTTGACATCGCGATGTCTCGTTTGCCGAAGTTGGGTAGGTTGGTGTTGATGACTTGAGCGATATTGGACGCGCGAAGGGATGAGGTCGCTCCGAATGAGATATTGGTGGCAAGGTTGTTGATATTCCACTTGGGGAGGTGAGCTTGAGCGTAGTTCGAGAATGTGCCGTTTGTATTGGTGTATCCGCTGGGAATGAAATCTTGGCTTGGGCCGGTTGCGTAGGTGTAGAGGTGTTTTTTGGATTCATAATCCGCGCGATCAGAAAAAATCTGAGCTAGGTTGCCAACGAAGTGGGATTTATTGGTCGCTGAGGCAAAAGCCACGGCCGCGTTGGTGGTGAGGAGGTTTGTGTTTCCGGGGATCGTGATGGGAACGAGAGAGGGTGAGTTCGACCAACCGGCACGATTCGTATTGGTCGACCAGCCGTGTTGAGCGAGATTCAACTTGGATTGCTCATCAACAACAAAAAAGGCGACGCGAGAGTTGGTTTCCCCATTGGCGTTCGTGAAGTGAATCCAAGGGGCGTTGAAGTTGGTGGGACCGGAATTTGCCAGGATCCGGTAGGTTCCACTCAATTTATTGGCATTGATGGCATTGTTTGTGTTGGTCGCATGTGCGAGGTAGTCGGTGAGGGCCGTTGTGGAGGACGAGCGGGTGCCGAGATAGTTGGTGAGATCGCCGGAAACCAGCGGCAAAACATTCGATGCGGCATCGTTGCTGCCCGTTTGAATGTAGAAAATCGGGGTCAGCGCGGGACTGATATTGGTCGATAAAACCAAAAATCCGGCATGGGTTCCGATCGCCTCCGTCATGGCTTGGGCGACCATGTTCGCGCCCGCTTCCGCCGCCAAATCGGCTTTGAACTTGTTCTTGAGGCTGCGTGAGACGGCGCGTTCCATGGTCATGGTTTGCAAAAAAGCCACTGTGATCGTGCAGAGGACCACAAGAACAAAAAGCGTGGTCACCAAGGCGGAAGCGTGTTTGTGAGTGTTTCGCAACATACTATTGGCGATTGAGTTTCACTCTTGTGGTGAAGGTTTTGGTGTTTTTGAGGTAATCGGGGGCATTGGTGTCTCCGCGGAGCGTGTCCCAAGCGGCCTGATCGTTGCGGGCGTTGAAGCGGTGGGATCGTTCGTTATTCAGCCCGACGATTTTTAATTCCACGAGGTCGGGGGTGGGAGTGCTGGGGGAGTGCGTCCAGTTTGTAAATCCATTGGTACTGGCGGTGAGCGGGGTGATCTGGAAGTCCAAGATGTTGCGGGCAAGGATCTCGCAGTGGGTATTGGCGGGGTTGACGTCGGAGAAGGGGACGTTTTGCTGGAGGTTGGCGAAGGTCTCGTTGCTTTCGATGAAGTAGCGGTAGAGGTTGTAGCTCTGGGGACCCTGATTTCCCGCGACGGGGGCCTTGTTTGCGTAAGCCAGAAAGTAGGCCACGGCACAGAGGTCGCTTTTGTTGTTCTGTGCTGTGACGGGGATTGTGGTGAGAAATCCAATCTGGCTATCCGGGCGGGTCGAGGCATCACTGCCGGGGAGATTGGTAATAAAGTGGGCAGAGTTTGTGGAGGGGAGGAGGTTCCGCAGGTCGGTGGATATGACTTGGATCGCCGCGCGGGCTTCGCGGTAGGCTTCGGCACGGTTTTCTGCCGTTCGCCAGAGTGTCGTCGAGCCGTGAACGATATTGAGAAGAACGACTAAAAGAATCGAAAGCACAGAAATCGCAACGAGGATTTCCAAGA
>CAIWSO010000505.1 GCA_903915315.1 uncultured Spartobacteria bacterium
GGGACGGAAATAGAACTTCTCCCAGAACCCGGGATGGCAATGAGGAAGATGCGATTTGCGGTATTTGCCAAGAAACCGGCCATCGGCATCAATCACAGCTGCTGTATTGTAGTAGATTCCCGTTCCATCAACCTCGTAAATGGGAACGACGAGCACCATACCCAACCGGCGAGCGGTCTCCATCATCAGTTGAATCGTGGGCCCATTGGGAATCTCTTCCGTGATGTCATACCAACGCATCTCCTGTTCCGCTGGAAAATACGGTCCATAGAAAAGTTCCTGCATGCAGAGAATCTGAACTCCTCTAGTGGCGGCCTCTTCAATGAGCGCCATGTGTTTATCGATCATCGCCGTGCGAATGGAGCGCGGATCGGAACTCCCATCAAAGGGACAGGTTGCCTGAATGAGAGCGGATTTAATGATTCTTGGCATCGCGGTGGTCGGTTTGATTACAGGATGAGATTGGTTGCCGCTCATCTAAGTGAAATCCCCTCCCCACGTCGATTCAAAGATGCCCGAGCGGGTCTTATCTTCAGACCTCACATCAACTCCACCGCAATCTCATCGGCGACGAGTTTTCCATCCCTCGTCAAAAATATCCGATCATCCTTGCGTGTGATGAGTCCGCCATTCTGAAGGGCCGCCAAGTGAGAGGGAGAAACCATTTCCACAGGCAGGCCATCGCTTGTGCGAAGAGCAAGCGCGATTTGTTCCGACTGCCGAATCGTGGCATCGATGACCTCTGTAAAATCAAAGCGATCCTCGCCCGCCTGCATCCGACGGATGTATTCAGCGGTATCAGCAACCGTTCTACGTCGAAGTCCATCGCGGGTGGAAAAAGCGCTTGGCCCAAGACCGGCATAGTCCTTGGCGCGCCAATAACCCAGGTTGTGAGCGCATTCGCGGCCGGGTCGGGCGTAATTCGAAATCTCGTATTGTCCAAACGCCGCTGCAGTGAGGCGATCCATCGCCATTTCAAAGTAATCGGAATCCCGCTGGGGCTCGGGCGCCATTTCTCCCCGCTGAAGTCGAAGGAAAAACTCGGTGTCCTCTTCATAAGTGAGGCAATAGGCGGAAATGTGATCAGGCGCGAGATCGATCGTTTGCTGGATGGAATCCGCCCACTGCTCACGAGACTGACCGGGAATTCCAAATATCAGATCCAAGTTCACATTCGGCACCCCCGCCTCGCGAAGGATGTGATAGCTCCGCTTGGCTTGGGCTGCGGAATGCACACGCCCGAGAGTTTTGAGCAACCCATCGTCCCAAGATTGAACCCCCATGCTCACGCGATTGACGCCCATCGCGAGAAGGGCGGATGCCTTTTCGTGTGAAACCGTAGCCGGATTCATCTCGATGGTGAATTCCTGAAGTTCTGAAAAATCAATCCGCTCGGCGAGGCCGCCGATAAGGAACTGCAATTGCGGCGTGGAAAGGGCCGTAGGAGTTCCTCCACCGAAGAAAATCGTATGCGGTTGGAGGCCCTCATACTCCAATTCCGCTTCGAGAAGAACGGAATCTAAAAAAGCCTGTGTTTTATTCCGGTCGCTCGCTTCCTTGTAGAAGCTACAATACGGACATATCTTCGGACAAAACGGAATGTGAACGTAAAGATGCCTGACCATCGACCAACATTATCCACAGAGAGTCACAATACCACCTCGATCTGGGGGGGGATTCTTTGCCTGCTCCTCTTACTTTGGTGTTTTGCAGCTTCAGCCAAGGCGGAGGAGCCCATCGCAAAATCCCAGATTTTTTATGCAACGAATACCGAGTCCCTCACACGAACCCGTGCCACGTACCCGAAAGTGATTCAACTCATGGTCGACAAGATCGTCATAGCCGCAACGGGAAAAGCCGACCGCGCTAGCGCTTGGAGATCGCTAGTGAAACCGACTGACCGTGTCGGCATCAAAGTCTCCGCCGCTGGAGGCTCAGTCAGCGGAACTCACCCAGATGTAGTGAACGCCATCGCCAATGGTCTGATCGATGCCGGCGTTCCCACTGCGAACATCATTGTATGGGATCGCAATCTGGAGGATTTGCTAGCGACCGGATTCCGTCGCGAGAGCCGATTGTATCAGTTGCGCTGGGTGGATCCGGCGAGCGGATACGACCGCAAGTCTCAACTCACAGCTCCTGTTTTGGGACGCTTGATCTGGGGCGACAGCGGTTTTGGAAATCGAACCGGCTCACGAATGGAAGACCGCCTTAGCTCGGGTGAGCAACTCAGCAGCAACAGCTATTTTTCCAAAGTCCTCAGCAAGGATGTGACCAAAGTGATCAACGTCCCCTCACTCACTGACAGCTTCCTCACCGGAGTGAATGGAGCCCTAGCCAACATGACCCTACCGAATCTGGACAACTGGCGCCGCTTCACCCGCGACCCCGCCTTTGGCGACCCCTACCTCGCCGAAATCTATGCCGACGAGATGATACGCGGCAAAGTGGTGCTCACAATTTTAGACGGGCTCGTCTTGCAATATGCCGGAGGTCCGTTCCCCAACCCAGGATTCAGCATCGCAAATCACACACTCTACGCGAGCAAGGACCCAGTCGCGATTGATGCCACCGCTGCACGGCTTCTTAATGAAAACCGATCTCCAGCCAAACTTCCTGCACTGGACGAAATGACACATTGGATCGAAAGCGCGGCGCTCATTGGACTTGGTAAATACAAGGAATCCGACATCGAGCTCATGCCCGTGGCCACTCGTCCGCCTCCGACTCTCAAGCCTTCCGCGACTCCATGAGGTTTCCCGCCTTCGGCAGCAGTCTCTCCGCACTCCAAGTCCCGCTGGATCTACCAGATCTTTGGCAACAAGAGGCTGTGGGACATTTAAAAGAGGGTTTCGATGTGGTGATCGATGCTCCGACCGGTGCCGGAAAAACCCGCGTATTTGAGTTATTTTTCAAGTCTCCCGAAGCACAAAGACTCGGCCAGGCCGTCTACACCGTCCCCACCCGCGCCCTCGCCAATGATAAATGGAGTGAGTGGAAAAAACTCGGCTGGAATGTCGGCATTGCCACCGGCGATGTAGCGGAAAATCTCGCCGCGCCGGTGATCGTGGCCACGCTGGAGACTCAGCGCGAGCGGATCCTCACGGGCCAAGCTCCTGGTCTCCTTGTTCTGGACGAATACCAGATGATCTCGGACGCCAACCGGGGATTGAACTACGAGATGGCGATGGCCCTCCCTCCCGCATCGACACGACTCCTTCTTCTCAGCGGAAGCGTTCGAAATCCTACGGAGATTGTCGAATGGTTGAAGCGACTCGGTCGCCGTGTTCATATCATCCAAGTCAAGAATCGCCCCGTACCTCTGGATGATTTTTCCATCGAGAACCTCCCGCGCGTGCCGTCCCATGTTCATGGTTACTGGCCACGAATCGCTGCCGGAGCGGTTCTGGCTGGGCTCACTCCGCTTCTGATTTTCGCTCCTCGCCGCCGCGAAGCGGAAAAAATGGCACAACAAATCGCGGCCGCGCTCACCGTCGAATCCCCCCTCTCCATCCCGCAAAACGACCAATCCATGCTCGGACGCGACCTCACGCGCCTCCTCCAAAAGCGTGTCGCCTACCACCATAGCGGACTCCCCTACTCCGCCCGGTCAAAGTGGATTGAA
>CAIWSO010000506.1 GCA_903915315.1 uncultured Spartobacteria bacterium
CGCGCTTCGGGCTGGATGTTTTTTTCGAGGATTTGGCCAAGTCCCGTCACATTGAAGCTTCGAAGGTCTCTTCATTTCTGAAGTCGTCGAAATACCGTAAGGGAATGCTGAGCTTGGAAAAGGAGTGGCAACAGGCTCTGGCTTTGGAAAAATCGACTTCTTCCTCGCTACCTATATCGGAGGTAGCGGGGGGCGCTATCGCCGAATCTTTCAGGACTATCAGGAAATTCTACACCCGCATTTCTGGTCGAGCATCTGACGCGACGATTCATCGGGTCCGAATTGAATGCAAAAAAATGCGCTACCTTTTGGAGTCTTTTAGTGGTTTTTTTCCAGATCATGATTTGGCGGGAATCACGCGCCATTTGACTCAAGTTCAGAATCGACTCGGTCGATATAATGATCATTCCATCCAGCGGGTCCACCTCATCGGCGTGGTCAAAAAAAACATGCGCTCAGAAAATGAATGGCTCATTCTCGCTCTGGGTTGTTTGATTGGTGGGCTTCATCACGAACAAGCCATTTTGAAGAAAAAGGCCCTGAGTGCACTTGAGGATTTCTGCAGCCGCAAAAATGCGCAACTTGTCGATGCTTTGGAAAAGTGAGTGCCCGGATCTACTCTGTTGGCATGAACTTTTGAGGCCCCCGGAGTTGAATTCTCAATAATCCCACTTGAGGAACGGTCTAGGGCTAGCCAATGTATGGTTATGGGCAAGCGTGTTCTCATTTTATCAGCATCCGTCGGATCGGGGCACGTGAAAGCGGCTGTGGCTCTGGAGCGGGCGATGCGCGCGAGGAGTGATGTGGAGGAGGTTTTGTGTGATGACTCCTTGGATCACACGAATCTTCTGCATCGCCAATTTTACTCCACCCTATACTCGAAGCTTTCCACGATTATGCCTGAGTTCCTGGGCTGGTGGTATGAGCGCAGTGATGATCCTTGGGTCGCGGATAAAAGCCGATTGGCTATCGACCTCCCCCAAGCGCTTCCCTTGATCAATCTGGTGAAAGACTTTCGTCCCGACATTATTCTTTGCACTCATTTCATGCCGGCGGGTGTGATTTCCTGGTTGATTGGAAACGGAAAACTCGATGCTCAATTGGGCGTGGTGGTCACGGATTTTCATTTCCATGCCTTTTGGATCACCCGCGCATTCAATTGGTATTTTGTCGCGCAAGAGGAGGATAAGATTCACATGGAAGCGCTCGGATTGCCCTGCGATCGCATCGAGGTCACAGGCATTCCTGTTGATCCGGAGTTTGCAAGGCCGGTGGATGCCGGCGCCGTGCTCTTGCGTCACGGGCTCACTCCCGGTCGACCGACATTGCTCATTGCGGGAGGGGCTTTGGGGATGAGTCCTGCGTCGGCCGTTGTTCGCCAGATCCTGCAGTTGGACCGCGATTTTCAAGCGATTATTGTCTGTGGTCGCAACGAGGAGATGCTGGCCGAGATTTCGGCACTGGTGAAGGGACGACCGGACGATTTTCGTGTTTTCGGTTACACAACTGAAATCTCCGACTTCATGGCAGCGGCTACGATTCTTCTCAGTAAACCCGGTGGAATGACAACGGCCGAGGCGCTAGCGAGAGGGTTGCCCATGGTGATTCTTGATCCGATCGGAGGTCAGGAGGAGCGTAATGCCGATGTCCTTCTTGAGTGTGGCGCTGCCCTAAAATGCACGGAACTCACCCTCATCACTCACAAGCTTCGCCTTCTCTTGGATGATCCAGAAAAACTGCAACGGATGTCGAATAATGCCCGCACTTTGGGGCGTCCGAATGCGGCTGCGGATATCGCCCGGATCGTCATGGAGTCGCCATCGCGAAAGCCGGCGATCATTTCCAAACTTCGCGAAAAAGTGCTTCGTAAACGTATCGCGGCGGCCAGTTGAATTCCTCACATGCCTGAATCATTTCTCATCGGTGTCGCGACCTCGGGCTACCAAAGCGAAGGTGGATACAATGGCCTTGGTCAGCCCCGTAATAACTGGGCCGACTGCGAGGACTCCGGACGTGTCGCCCGCGCCGGGGGCGCCGTGGATTTTTGGAACCGATACCGAGATGACTTCGCTCTCACGCGTAGTCTCGGGCTCAATTCCTTTCGTCTCAGCATCGAGTGGACGCGCGTTCAACCCAGCACTTCGAAAGCAGCCACGCACGCTCCCGTATTTGATTTTGATGCCATTGATGCCTACGCCACTCGCATTGCCGCTTGCCGCGAAGAGGGTCTTGAGCCTGTTGTTACCCTTCACCACTTCACTCATCCAGCCTGGCTAGGAGTGAATGCTTGGCTCCAGGACTCGACGGTCGCTGCTTTTGAGACGTTTGTTAAAACGACGGTCACCCGCGTGAATGATCAGTTGGTCGATATTCACGGTCAGCCCCCGATTTCTTGGTATGTCACGATCAACGAGCCAAACATGCTCGTTTTGAATACCTATCTGAATCGTTTATTTCCAGGTGGGCCGGAAATCGGGATAGCGGTGGCGATTCAAGCCTACAGTCGACTTCTTGCAGCACATGTTCGCGCTTACAATGTGATTCACGACACCTATGAGTCCCGCGGTTGGGCGGCGCCGAGGGTCTCGATGAATACGTTTTGCAGCGACGTTTATTGGTCGGAGATGATGTTGCTCGATCTTCTTTGCATGAAGAAAAACGGCACGCCTTCATCCGAGTGTGAAGGTTTTTTTGAGGCTCGGGCATCTGAGCTCTCCGCCCATTTTACGAAGTTAGCCTTGAATCGACGCACCGACCTTGCCGCCATTGCTGGCGCGGGGTTGCATAAGGTCGCAAACTATTTTGCATCTCGCGCTGCCAATCCTGAGGGGTTCCGCTTTTTCTTCGAAGAAGCCGCCCGCGCGAAGCGTCCGCAGTGCTTGGATTATCTCGGATTGGATTACTACGATCCCTTCGCGAGTCATGCGCTTCGCGTGCCGGATTTCTCTGATCTCGAGATCCGTAGCCATAGCATTTCTGAGCACATTCTCGATGGGTTGGCTAGTAAGTGGTGGGATTGGCATTTCCTGCCCGAGGGACTTGAGGCCTTCTGCAGTTATTATAGCCGAGCCTACCCAGGGCTTGGGATTTTGATTGCTGAGAATGGGATGGCCCATCGTTGTCGCATTGATAACTCGCTTTCCGTATCTCGACGCGACGAGTTACTTCGTAGCGATTATATCGAGGCTCACCTCCGCCAAGTCCGCCACATGCTTGATCGTGGGGTTCCCTTGCTGGGCTATATGCATTGGTCGCTCACTGATAATTACGAGTGGGGTTCCTACACGCCTCGCTTTGGGCTATTCCGAATCGACTTTCAAAAAGATCTCACCCGTTTGGCGGTGGATCAGTTTGGTGATAATCCCTCACAGACCTACGCTCGTCTTGTTCAGGAATGGGGCCTCGCTCATCGCACGATCCATGTGTAAGGCGCTGATGAGGAATAGTTATTTTCTTTCTCATTTGATCTCTTGAAATCTTGGCATTGATCCTGCTTAATTAGACATGCCGCACGGGAAATAGGGGAAATTGAACAAAAAGCTGCACTAGACGGCCTGGTCTGCTCAAAGAAATACACCTAATTAAAAATGGCTAAATACAAACTCGAATACATATGGCTCGACGGCTATGAGCCCGTAGCAAACCTCCGTAGCAAAACTCAAATCAAGGAATTCGCAAATTTTCCCAAGCTGGAAGAACTTCCCTTGTGGGGTTTTGATGGCAGCTCGACTCGTCAAGCTCCCGGCGGCAGCTCGGATTGCGTTCTCAAGCCAGTCGCCGTTTTCCCTGACTCGGCCCGTGAAAATGGCGTTCTCGTCATGTGCGAGGTCATGATGCCCGATGGCACTCCTCACATCTCCAACTCCCGCGCCTCCATCTTGGATGATCCCAACGCTTGGTTCGGCTTCGAGCAGGAGTATTTCCTCTATCAAAATGGTCGCCCGCTCGGCTTCCCTGAAGATGGCTTCCCAGCCCCACAAGGCCCTTACTACACTGGTGTCGGCTTCAGCGCTGTTGGCGACATCGCTCGCGAAATCGTCGAGCAACACCTTGATCTCTGCCTCGACGCCGGCATCAACCACGAAGGCATCAATGCCGAGGTGGCCAAAGGTCAGTGGGAATTCCAGATTTTCGGAAAAGGCTCCAAGCGCGCCGCCGATGAAGTCTGGGTCGCTCGCTACCTCCTCGTTCGCCTCTGTGAACAATTTGGTGTTGATGTGAACTTCCATTGCAAGCCACTCGGAAAAGACCTCGACTGGAATGGTTCTGGAATGCACGCGAACTTCTCCACAAAGCACCTCCGTGAGGTCGGTGGAAAAGACTACTTCGAGAAATTGATGGCGGCTTTCGATAAGTACAAAAACGAACACGTTGCTGTTTACGGTCCAGACAATCATCTTCGTCTCACTGGTCTCCACGAGACCCAGTCGATTGATAAATTTAGCTATGGCTTGGCTGACCGCGGTGCGTCTATCCGCATCCCTCACAGCTTTGTTAATAACGGCTACAAAGGCTACCTCGAGGATCGTCGCCCGAATTCCCAAGGCGACCCCTACAAGATCGCAAGCCGCATTCTCCAGACGATCGCGACGGTTCCAACCGCCTGATCACTCGGAAATCAATAAAACAAAAACGCCGCCTGTTTCGCAGGCGGCGTTTTTTTGTTTGGAAGGCGAAGAATTCGCCGACCAGTGAGTCATTCCCTTACTTGGAGAGCGTCATCGAGTAGTCAAAAAGTTCTTCGGGTTTGAAGAAGCGTTTCAACTCGATCGATGCGTTTTCAAGTGTGTCGGAGGCATGAGCGATGTTTTGCATCACGGTCACGCCGAAGTCGCCGCGGATCGTTCCCTTGGGTGCCTTGGTCGAATCTGTCGGACCGAGGAGGTCGCGAACGCGCTCGACGACGTTATCGCCCGCGATCGCCAGAGCGATGAGCGGTGAGGATTTCATGAAATTCTCGACTTCGGGAAAGAAAGGTTTCGAGGCAATGTGAGCGTAGTGCTCTTGCAACAAGCTCGCATCGGCCCGGAACATCTTACATCCGCGGATCTGGAATCCCTGATCTTCAAAACGCTTCAGGACCTCACCGGCTTTGTGTCCAGTAATACAATCTGGCTTAAGTAATATCAACGTTGTCTGCATAAGGCGGACCAATCTAGCTGTCCCGCTTCGCAGGGAAAGCAGATTTTCACGTCGTTAAACAATCAAGCACGCTTGAGCGCCAGGTCCGTGAACGCCTTGAATTAAGATACCCTCGACGTCGGCGGTTTTTGAGGGGCCTGTGACCCAGATGATATTTGGATCTTTGGGCATCGCCGCTAGGGCGTCGCCAATTGTCCGGTGGATGTCCGCACGATCGAGGAGGGCAATGTGATACCACGGGGCAAGGGCCGCAAGGCGGTCAGGGGTGGACTCATCTGTGATCACGATGGTGCCTGATTCAGCAATGCCGGCAGCGGCAGGTGTGATGCAGACGTCGATCTCGTCCACTTTGGCCCGTTTGTATTCGGTCGTCACATTCATCCGTGAGGAGAAAAAATCAACCAAGGGTTTGAACTCAGCCGGAATGTAAAGCAGACGAGTCTTTTCGGACTCCAGCCATTTGGCGAGGGATTCCAAGTCGGTGAAACAAAGTGTTCCTGAGGCCGTCGCCTGCTTTTTAAAGAGGGCGATGGAATCCGCTTCGTCAGGGAGCCACTTGGCATCAGCAACACCGCGCGGGACGGAGGGTCTTGCGGCACGTTCTTTGATCGGACTCAAAGCATCACGGATGCTTTTAAAAATGGTTTCGCGGGAAGTATTCATTTTTTGTTACGGGATTTCATCCAGCTGCGGAATTGTCCGCCGCGCCATCCAGGGAGCGTTCGGGTTTTCAGCCATGGCGACAAGTAGGGGAGGGGGAGTTTTTCCAATGGAACGAGGCTCGAGAGGCCTCCGGTTTTCATGGCGATCTTCCAGATGCTCGGACTGCTTGCGAGAATTCCAAAGCCGGCCATCGGAGGCGTGCCGGGGGAGGGGAGATGCTCCTCGTGCGCCTTGTTGCGGAGTCGTAGTAGAAGGTCGGGAATCGGGATGTCGACAGGACAAACTTCATTGCAGGCCCCGCAGAGACTGGAAGCCTTGGGTAAATCCGCGAGTTGCTTGAAGTTTTTTCCCGCGAGAAGAGGGGAAAGGACTGCGCCGATCGGGCCTGGATAAACGCTGCGATAGGCGTGGCCGGTCGCTTGGCGATAGATCGGGCAAACGTTTAGGCAAGCTCCACAGCGGATGCAGCGAAGGATTTCTCGGCAGTTCGAAGCCAAGATTTCCGAGCGTTGGTTATCCACAAAAATGACATGCATTTCCTCGGGTCCGGATGGTCTGTCTTTGCGTGCAGGTCCATTGATGAACTCGGTGTAAACAGTGAGTTGTTGGCCTGTGGCGGAACGGCCTAGCAGGTTTAAAAGCACGGTGAGTTCGGAGTCGGAGGGGATCACCTTCTCGATGCCCACAAGCGCAATGTGTATGCGCGGGGCGGCAAGACAGAAGCGCGAGTTGCCTTCGTTGGTGACCAGCACCAGGCGGCCGGTATCTGCAACGACAAAATTCGCCCCGGTGATGCCGGCATCAGCTCCCAGATACTTGCCTCGCATGAAGTCGCGCGCGCGGCGGGTGATCGTTTGGGGATCGTCATTGTAGTCGCCGAGGCCTTCCCTCTCGAAACTGCGGGCGATGTCGCGGCGGTTCTTATGAATGATCGGTTTGACGATGTGGCTGGGATGGTCGCCGTCGATCTGGATGATGTATTCGCCGAGATCGGTTTCAACGGATTCGATGCCCTGCGTGGCAAGGTGGTCGTTGAGATGGATCTCCTCCGAGATCATGCTCTTGGATTTGACGATCTTTTTCGCTCCAGCTTTTTTTAAGATGTCCGAGACGGCGCGGCACGCGTCATCGGCAGTCACGGCATAGTGAACATGGGCGCCGTTGCGAGTCAGGCTGGCTTCGGCCTGTTCGAGATAGGTGTCCAGATTCTCAATGGAATGCTGGCGGATCGCGCCGGCAAGACGTCGTAGCGAATCGGCATCAGTGAAATCCTTGGCAAGGGATCCGTAGCGTTTTTCTGTTCCCGCCGCGCTGTTGTCATGAACGGCTTGTTGAACCGGGCGGTCCAGTCGGCGGGCGTAGCTGTCAACTTTTTGTTCAGGCATGGTTTTGTAGGGCGGCTTGAAGGATTTGAACGAAGTGAAGGGTCTTTATGGGTTTGCCCCCGCGCTCGGCGAGACCACCTAGATGCATCATGCAACTCATGTCGCCGGAGACCACGAAATCGGGATTCACAGCGGTGATGTGCTCCAGTTTGAGGCAACCCATCGAGGAGGAAACATGAGGGAAGCTCACGGAAAAAGTGCCGCCAAATCCGCAGCATTGCTCGGCTTCACCGAAGGGGATGACCTCAATGCCTTCGATGGATTCCAGAAGTTGCATGGCTGCCGCTCCGCTCGGTGTGCCACGCGTGTGGCAGGCTCGGTGAAAAGCGATGCGAGCTTGGAATCGGCCGGGCCATTTTTGGATTCCCAGACCATTCACGAGATAGTCGGCGATCTCCCATGTGCGACCGGCCAGATCGTTGATCGTGCCGAGGTCGGATTCCTTCTCGAATTCGAGTGGGGCGCCATGGAAAAGCATCGCCGCACAGGAGCCAGATGGAACAATGACGGGTTTATCACCTTTAAATACATTGGCGGTGTGGCGCATCACTTGGCGGGAGGCTGTCCAGTCACCGCAGTTGAAGGCCGGTTGGCCGCAGCAGGTCTGGTTTTCTGGAAATTCAATTTCGCAGCCAGCGTGCTCGAGGACTTCGACGGTAGCCTTCGCTACATTGTCAAAAAAAGCGTCGCAGAGACAGGTGGCCATGAGCTGGATCTTGCGGCCATTCGGTTTGGAGATGGTTGGAGTCATGTCTTAAGAATCTCTATTTGTTAC
>CAIWSO010000507.1 GCA_903915315.1 uncultured Spartobacteria bacterium
CCACCTCTGGGACCACGCCGCCAAACTCCGAGTGAATCGAGGCTTGGCTGAAAATCTCGTGTGCCAGCACCTCATCGAATCCCCGCAAAATCGCGGCGGCGGTTTCGTCGCAGGATGTCTCTATGGCGAGAAGTGTCGGTCGGGATATCATTTCTTGGTGGGACGAACTTGGGCTGTCTTGATGCTCAGAATCGTGGCTTGGAGGGCATCGACGGCACGGTCGAGTTGCGGATCGGCGGGGGGCCTGGGTGGCGTGGATGACTCTTCGCCCTTCCGACGCGAGCGCAGAAGAGCCGTTTCCTGCTCATGGGTAAGCGTTGCGCGAATGTGGGGGCTCACGCCGTGTTCGTGGATGAGCTTGCGGCTCGGAGTGAAGTATTTTGCCGTGGTGAGCCGAGCAGCGGAGCCATCCGGAAGCGAAACCACACTTTGCACCGATCCCTTGCCGAATGTGGTCTCCCCGACGAGGAGCGCGCGACCAAGGTCCTTAAGCGCTCCGGCGACAATCTCCGATCCGCTCGCGCTGGCATAGTTCGTCAGCACAACGATCGGGTATTCCCGCTGTGAGGTCGAGGTGGTAGCCGTGCGGTATTCCCGTGAAGGAGTGCGGCCCTCGGTGGAAACAATCAAGGTATTGGGTTCCAGAAATTCTCCGCACACGTCGACCGCGCTGCCGAGAAGGCCGCCGGGATTGTATCGCAGATCGAGCACGAGTGCTTCCATGCCGTCTTTTTCCAGCTTGTTGAGGGCATTCGCGAGTTCCATTGCGGTGGGTTCGTTGAACTGAGTGATGCGCACATATCCGATCCGAGCCTTTCCTTGCAGGGTGAGGATCTGCGCGTCTTTCACGCTGGGCACTTTGATGATAGCGCGGATGATTTCGAAATCCTTCACCTGCGATGTTGAAGGTCGGTTGATCGTGAGAGTCACCCTCTCGCCTACTTTTCCCCGCAGTTTTTCAATGGCGGAGTTGATGTTGAGCTTCTCGGTGGACTCGCCGTTGATCTTTAAAATCTGATCGCCGGGAAGGAGACCAGCTTCGAATCCCGGCGTGTCTTCCATCGGGTGAAGGATGGTGAGGATGCCTGACTTCTCGGTGAGGGTGACGCCGAGGCCCGCAAATTCGCTTTTCGTGTCCTCCTGCATGCTCTTGAAATCCTTCGGTTCCATAAACTGGCTATGGGGGTCGAGGCTTTCAAGCATGCCGTGGAGCGCGCTGTAGGTGAGTTCCTTGTAGCTGGTCTTGGACTCGTTAACATAGTCCTGGCGGATCAATTGCATGGCCCGAGTCAGGATTTCGAGTTGCTCGTAGGGAGAGTCCTTGGTTTCAGAGTTCTTCGTGTTTTCACCCCTGGCCGAAACGCACGCAAGGAGCAGGGTTAAAAAAAGGAGATAACGCATCGACACAGATTAGCATCACTGCCGACTTTGCCAAATGCGGATCGCTTCATGGCGATGGAAAGTTCCACCCGCTTCGCTGGCGCCGAGAAATTGGGGCGGCTTTTTTTAAGGCTCTATTGCGGCTTCGCGTTCGGCGGAAGCGCGCCAAAGCCGAGTGCCGTGACGCCCGATTCGTTACACAGATCCAGTACTTGGAGGATTCTCTCGTAGGCGACAGATTTATCGGAGCGAAGGACCACCGATTGCCCGGCATCCAACTTTATCAGGCTGGAAAGCATCTCGCGCAGACCCGCATCTTCGATGGGGCGTTGGTTCACGGTGATTCCACCGCCAGGGCGAATGTTGACGAGGATCGGGGACTTGAGTGCCGAACGCTGCGGGGCGGAAGAAGATTTGGGAAGCTCGATTCCCAGATCCGTTTCCACGCGGCTTTCCGTCCAGGTGACCAACAGAAATATCACCAACACCAGCATGATATCCACGAAGGAGGTGACATTGAAAAAAATGCCCTGCGGGGTTTGTTTGGCGCTTCGAAAGGTCATTGGTATCGAAGCCCGCAACCTAGCGGGTTTCAGCGATCCTGCAAACTGGAATCCACATTAAAATGCTTTCCGAAGATGGCTGGGAAGGATGCCGAGTTGCTCCCGGTATTTGGCTACGGTCCGGCGCGCGACACCAAGTCCGCGTTCGGATAGCATCTTGACGATGTTCTGGTCGCTATAAGGGTGTTGGGCGTTTTCCTCTCTCACGATTTGAGCGATGGCCTGACGCACGCTTTCGTTGCTCACCGTTTCCCCATCGCTATTCGTGTAGCCGTGGGTGAAGAAATATTTCATCTCGAAAATTCCCTGAGGCGTAGCCATGAACTTTCCTGCCGCGGCTCGGCTGACGGTGGTCTCGTGCACCCCCACGGCTTCGGCGACCTGGCTCATCGTCATCGGCTTTAGGTGGGCCGCGCCGAGGTCCATGAATTCCTTTTGCTGGATGACGATTTCGCGGGCGATGTTCAATATCGTCTGCTGACGTTGTTGGATGCTTTTGATGAAAAAAGTCCCTCCACGTATTTTATCCCGAAGGTAATCTCGGACCTCCTTCGAGGTGCCGGAGAGCATGTCTTTGTAATCATCCGAAATGCGGAGCCGGGGAATCTCGTCACTGTTGAGTGAGACCGAGTATCCATCCCCATCGTTCTCAATGAGCACCTCGGGCGTCACGATCTGGTTGGTGTCTGGCGAGAAGGCGCGGCCGGGCATCGGGTCGAGTTGGGCTATCACTTCGGCGGCATGTTGGATCTCTGTGATCTCCAGATCGAGGGCCTTGGCGATTTCGTGCAGCTTTTTCCGGCCGAGTTCATCGAGATAGTGCTTCACGATGCGGGCCTCGGTCGAGTATTTGCGGCCCTGGTTATTGAGCTGTCTCAGCAGGCACTCGGAGAGCGTTCGTGTTGCCACACCCGCGGGATCAAACTCCTGCACCTTGTCCAACACGCGCTCCACGTCCAGCGACATCACATCGAGTTGGGCTGCGATATCATTAATGCCGGCGCGCAGGTATCCTCCGGCATCCAGATTTCCGATGATCTCCACGGCAATCTCGGCATCCTCCCTCGACCAAGAGGCTGTGCTGAGTTGCTCCAATAAATGCTCGGCTAGGGTGGGGGGCCTGACTTGAGAATCCAAAAAATGCTGCCTGCGCTCGAGGGCGTCTTGCGTCCAGGGTTCCGCTGTCGAGCGCTGTGCGTAGTATTCATCCCACTGGTCATCCAACTGACTCTTCTCTTTATTGTCCAAGGGATCGGATTTATCTGGAACGATCTCCTCCAAGGCGGGATTTGCGCGCAGTTCGGTATCCACCAGTTGGCGTAATTCCGTGAGGGGCGCCTGCAGGATATTCAGGCTTTGCTGCATCTGTGGGGACAGCGTCTGCTGAAGGGCCATCCCTGCGACTTGTTGCATGCCTGCCATAATTCTTAGAATGCTTAGGCATGAATGCTGCTACTGCAAGCAATTTTCGCGCCACTTTTTTTCAAAAAAGTTTTGCCTGCCACTTGAAATGCATCCGTCCTGTTGTAGTTTGCCGGGTATGATAAAGCAGCTCTTGTTAGCAGTATTTCCATTAATGGCAGCTACTTTGCCTGCGGCTGAGTCGGTTGCTCCGCCAGTTCCCATTTTACAGCAACTCAACGCCTCTTTCTCCTCCGTTTTCTCGAAAGCCTCGCCTTCCGTTGTGGTGATCGA
>CAIWSO010000508.1 GCA_903915315.1 uncultured Spartobacteria bacterium
ATTCCTCTTTCAGGTTTCAGGTCTCCCGTTTCCCGTTTCCAACTCAGCCCCGGCTTCGCGGCATCGATTGCGAGCGGATTCACACGAAATTCGCAGCGAAGTTCTCCCACCTCGGCAGCGTAGTCGGGAGTGGGATCGGCGGCCAACAGAAGGCGAGTGGTGAGGCATAATGCCGCAATGGCTTTGAGGGCGAGCGTGGTTTTCTTCATGGTTTGCGTTCGGGTTCGTTGAATATGCAATCGGAGGCGGGATATATCGGAGAGACATTCCCCGTGGTTCAAAACAGCCCGGCGTGGGCACGAGCCGTTTTTTTAAGGCAGCAAGATTTATTTGATTTCGAAGTAGTCGGAGGAGGCGGTGAGTGGACCTGTTTTGACATTCAGGAAACAGGCGGTCGTATCCGCTGGCACGTCGGCTTCGGCATTCCATTTGTCACCATCTGGCTTGAGTGTGGCAGGGGTTTCGAGCCATGTACGCGCGCCGGTGTGCCCAGTGCCGGTGGTGGAGACAAGCACGGCTGATTCCAGTGGTTTTGAGGATACGAAGGTGGCCTGCGCTTTTCCGCTTTCGAGTTTGGAGGACTTTTCCTGAATCCAAGGTTTGCCTTCCTTGAGGACGCTGTCCGCAAAAGCGAACCACTCGGGGCGGTCCGACAGATTGCCGTGGCCCATGCCGGGAATCAGACAGAGTTCGGAAACTTCGCTGCCCGCCTTTTTACGCGAATTGTTGAAGGCTTCCATGGAGAAGTGGGCGTCCTGAGGCCAGGATTGCCAGAGGATCGGCATGCGCGCCCGGTTCAGGCGCAGGTTGGCGTCCCAGACTTTTTTGTAGACCTCGTTTTTGGCGAGTGTGCCGCCGTAGTGATTCGGAATGGCATCGAGGCCGCCACAGCCGTAGACCGGAATCGCAAAGGCGTAGCGGGGATCAATGCCGATCGCCGTCGCGGTGATAATCCCGCCCCACGAACAGCCCATGATCCCAACCTTCGTGGGATCGACCTCCGGCAGACTCCGGAGCAGGGCGGCGGCGAGATTTACATTCGCGATCGTCTGATACATCCACTGGTCTGTGATCGGCGCGCCCGCGTCGCCAAAAATTCCGGGGCGAGCCGGACCGCCGTTCGGGTTTTTGGCATTGGCCTTGAGGGCGGGGTCGTATTCCGTCTGCCCCTCGAGCGACATGCTGATAGCGGCGTAGCCGTGGTTGTTCCAATTTTTGACCCAATCCTTCGAAGCCGCTCCGCCGCCTCCATGCGCGAGGACAACCGCAGGCACTTTTTTGCCCTCGGTATTTTCAGGAACGCCGAGCCAAGCAAAAACTGTGGTCGGTTTGCCCTGATAATCGAGTCCGGTGTAGAAGATCGGCTTGAGATTCGGAGTCGCGTCTGCGCGCTCCACGGCTTCGTATTTCGGCGCTTGGTTTATTTTGCCAAGCGTCTCGACCGCAGCCCGCATCGCCTCGAAATCCGGGGCGGCGGGAGTAGGTGTGGGATCAGCCGCAAAAAGAAAGGGCGCCGTCATCGATACGGCGGCGAGGATTGGGAGTGCGTGTTTCATCATATTGGTATCGATTAGCTGATCGACGGGCTGGTTTCTTAATTTTTCAGAGGCACCGACTCACCTTTGGTGATGAATTGCACATCGAACCACGGCGCGGGATTGGAGGCTTCGCCGTCGATCCAGAGTTCGTTGAAGCCATGGTCGATCTCGTAATCCTTCAACTCGACAGGGAGGTTCGCCTGAAGATGCCAATCCAGATCGTAAACTCCAACTTTGTCGCCGCC
>CAIWSO010000509.1 GCA_903915315.1 uncultured Spartobacteria bacterium
GGGGGATTCGCCGTAGGGATTCAAGCTCGGGGGTGGAATTTTTTTATCACGGCGGCAAGGCCGCTTTTTTCGACATGGGTGTAAACTTGCGTTGTCGAGATGTCGGCATGGCCGAGAAGCTCCTGGATGATGCGAAGATCGGCCCCGCCACCGAGGAGGTGCGTCGCAAAGCTGTGACGCATGAGGTGGGGATAGACATGGATATGCAGTCCAGCGCGCGCGGCGTATTTTTTGATCAACTGTTGGATCCGCTCCGGCGTGAGTTTGCGTCCGCGAACGGAAAGGAAGATCTCCGCGCCGCTGCGCTTGGAAACGAGCCCCGGCCGTTCTTTCTCAAGATAAAGGCGAATCGCGTCCCTCGCCGGCGCGCCCACCGGCACGAGGCGGGTTTTGTTTCCCTTGCCGGTGATGCGAATGAAGCCGCCATCGAGTTCGATGTTTTCCAATCGCGCGGAACACAGCTCGGAAACTCGGAGGCCGCTGGAATAAAGAAGTTCCAACATCGCGCGATCGCGGAGCCCGAGTGGATCTTCTGCCCTCACGCTCTCCAGAAGTTTGAGCACATCGGAGGCGTTCATGGTTTCCGGTAGGGATTTTTCTGGACGAGGCAACGTGAGTGTTTCGGCGGGGTTTTCCGGCCACTTGTGTCGCGAAGCCAGAAAGCGAAAAAAGATGCGCACTGCCACGGCTTCGAGGCGCACCGAAGAGGCCATGAGCCCAGAGCGTTTCCTAAAAACCAAAAAGTCGGTGATCTGTTGGGGTTCCACAGATTGCCAATCCTTCGCCGAAGTGTTTTTTTGTATCCAGTCGCAAAACCCCTCCAGTGAGCGCTGGACAGAGAGTTGGTAATTCGCCGAGAGCCCCCGCTCGGTGGCCAGATACATGAGGAACTCCTCAATTTCGGCTGTCATGGCTTGCCCGTTCGCGTCATGGAGCGTATTCACGTCTTTACTTCGCCAAATGCCAATTCCGGATTTTCAAACCCACCTGCTTTCATTGCGCCGAAAGAAGTCATATCCAAAGGCTCCTTTGAATAACGGGCGACTCTTTCTAGCCCTTTTTGTATCCCTCACAATCGCCGGATGCGCCACTTCGAAAAAAAACACACTCGCGACCGAACCGAAGCCCGAGGCTTTTGCCGCGGGAAAGAAAACCCCAGCACCTTGGCTATCTTGGCTGAAATTTTCGACGAAGACCCCGCCACCGCCTTCAGCCACGCCGATCCATTGGACAGGCGTCATTCGCTTGGTCAATGAGGAGGCGCGCTTTGTGCTCATTCAATCCCAAAGCTCGTCAGCGGTCACTCCTGGGGAAAAATACCTGTGCATTCGGGACACAACGGAAACCGGAGTCTTGCGCATGACGGCTCTCAAAAACTCCCCTTTTCTGATTGCCGATATTCTCAGCGGCGATCCCCTTGCGGGCGATAGGGTTTACCTCCCGAGTCCGACTGTGGCATCTCCCGCCCCTCAATCCACCCCCTAATCAAAAGGCAAGTCACCCGCTCAAAATTCTTTTCACCCGAAAATCCGCCCCTAACCTCCAACAGACCTAGCTTGAAAATCCCATTTTCCTTTCCTATGCCTCTGAAATATACACGCACCTTTGCCGCTTTTTTGTTTCTGACCATTTCTGCCGTGTTGGCAGAGTCGCCCGAAGCCAC
>CAIWSO010000510.1 GCA_903915315.1 uncultured Spartobacteria bacterium
CAGGCTATCGCTGCCATGGCCTACGGAACCCCAACCATCCGCCGGGTCCAAAAGATTTTCGGTCCAGGAAACTCCTATGTCGTCGAAGCCAAGCGCCAGGTTTTGGGAGCGGTCGCCATCGACCTCCTTCCGGGTCCGAGCGAAGTGCTCGTGATCGCGGACAAGAAGGCCAAGCCCGACTGGATCGCGGCCGACCTTCTCGCTCAAGCCGAACACGGCCACGGGAGCCAAGCGATCTTGGTCACCGATTCTGAAAAAATCCTGACTGGCACAGCTAAAGCGATCGAGCGTCAATCCAAGCTCTCGAAACGTCCCGCAGAACTCGCCAAGGCGCTCAAAAACACGCTCCTCATTCTCGTCAAGGACATGGATGCCGCCATCCAAGTCGCGAACGATTATGCCGCCGAGCACGTCTCCATCGCGACCGAGTTTCCCGGCGAGGTCTCGCTCTCACTCCACACTTCGGGAGCCATTTTCCTCGGCGGTCTATCACCTGTTGTGGCAGGCGATTTCCTCGCTGGTCCGAGCCACGAACTGCCGACCGGCGGGGCTGGAAAATCTTTCGCAGGACTCACGGTGGATCAATTCCAACGTCGCACGAGCGTGGTGATGTATGACGAAGGCTCGCTGCGCGCCTCGCTGCCATTCCTCGAGACCTTCAGCGCCATCGAGGGACTCGACGCCCACGGCCGCTCGGCATCCATCCGACTCAAAAAGTGATTTGGAAGGTTCGGGGTCAGTCGCTCGATCTCACGCACCGCGCGCTGCTGATGGGCATCGTCAACGTCACTCCCGACTCCTTTTCTGATGGGGGATCTTTTCTTGATCCCCGCGCCGCTTGCAAACAGGGATTGAAGCTCGTTGAGGAAGGGGCGGACATCCTCGATATCGGCGGCGAATCCACCCGCCCCGGCTCCCACAGCGTCCCACTCGAAGAGGAAATCCAACGCGTGATCCCCGTCATCGAGAAGCTCCGCCGCGAGACGAAGGCCTTGATTTCGATTGATACCAACAAGGCTGCCGTCGCTCAGGCCGCCATGGATGCGGGTGCGGACATTATCAATGACATCACCGGCCTACGCGGAGATGAGAATATGCCACGCGTGGTTTCTCAATCCGGAGCCGGCGTCATTATCATGCATATGAAAGGCACTCCCCGCACGATGCAGGATGCCCCTGCCTACCAGGATATCATGAGCGAAATCGGGGATTTTTTTCGACAGTCCGTCGCTCTCGCACTATCATTCGGCATCGATCCCATGAGCATCGCCCTCGACCCAGGAATTGGTTTTGGAAAAACACCTGAGCACAATCGCCAGTTGCTCGTAGGGATAGGTTCATTCGCAAAAACCGGACACCCGATCCTCGTCGGTGCTTCCCGCAAGTCGTTTCTAGGCTGGTTGGCGGGTTCGACAGCGATGGAAGACCGCTTCTGGCCTGGCGTGGCCACAACCTCCCTCTGCCGCGAGCGAGGAGCAAAAATCTTCCGCGTTCACGATGTGAAACCCCACCACGATGCCCTGCGCATGACGGAGGCGATCCTAAATCATGTTTGAGCAATCCACTTTATTTTTTCGCGAGCAATGGACCTCCGCCGTCGAGGTGGGGATTCTGGCTGTGGTCATTTACTACATCTACACGTATCTACGCGGCACCCACGGGGCGCGAATCTTGATCGGCTTGGCTCTGGTATTTCTGACCCTCACGCTCGTCTCTCAAATTCTCAACCTGGAGGTGATCAGTTGGCTTTTGCGGAGCATTTCGGTCTTTCTGGCGATCGCGCTGGTCGTGATTTTCCAGCCCGAGTTGCGCCGCGCCCTCACGGAGTTGGGCAGCCATCGCTTTTTCTCTTCTTCCTTTGAGGAAAGGGAAACCATCGAGGACATCACGGACGCCGTTTTTGAGTTGGCCAGCAAAGGATTCGGCGCCCTCATCGCCATTGAGCGCGATATCCATCTCAAGACTGTGGTCGAAACCGGCGTTTCTCTGGATGCGGAATTCTCAAAAGAACTCGCCTTGACCATCTTTCACCCCAAGACAGTCCTTCACGATGGCGGCGTTGTCGTCAGTGGTGACCGCATTGTTGCCGCCGCCTGCATTTTTCCCCTCACCCAACGCGAAGACCTCGATCGCAACCTCGGCCTGCGCCACAGAGCTGGTCTAGGCCTGAGCGAGGAGTCGGACGCCGTCATGCTCATTGTCTCTGAGGAAACCGGCCAAGTTTCGATTTGTCACGGCGGTATCATTGAACGAAATCTCAGTGTGGAAAAATTCCGTCAGCGCCTGAGCAAGCTTCTGCTCCACGAAAAATATGAAAGCGATCATTCTAAACAACTGGAAGGCCAAGCTCTCGAGTCTGATTCTGGCCCTGGCGCTCTGGTATCTCATCAAACAGAACGTCGGCCGGACACCCGATCGATATGATTTCAGCCGTGGTCCTGCTGGCATCACCAGCAATCAGGCACCCAAGGCTCCCTTTAAATAACCATGAATCAAAAGAAACTTTTCGGAACGGATGGTGTTCGCGGCGTCGCCAATATCGAACCCGTCACAGCCGAAACCGCACTCAAGCTCGGTCGCGCCGCTGCCCATGTCTTCGCCGAGACCCGCGCCCATGCGCGAAGCGGACGCCTAAAAATCGTCATCGGTAAAGATACCCGTCTCTCCGGATATATGCTCGAGCACGCGATGGTCGCGGGCCTGACCTCCCTAGGTTGCGATGCCCTTCTCATCGGCCCGCTGCCGACTCCGGGCGTCGCCTATATCACGCGATCTCTTCGCGCCGACGCCGGCATCGTCCTATCCGCATCCCACAACCCCTACGAAGACAACGGCATCAAATTTTTCCGCCACGACGGGTATAAGCTGGATGATGAAATCGAAGCTCGGATCGAAAATCTCGTCTTCAGCGGCGAGATCGAGAACATCCGCCCCACCGCCACAAAAATCGGTAAGGCCCTTCGTATCGATGATGCCCTGGGCCGCTATGTCGAATTTGCAAAGCAAAGCTTCCCACGCGGCTTCACGCTGGAATCGCTTCGCATCGCGTTAGATTGTGCCAATGGCGCCGCCTACAAATCCAGCCCCTGCATTCTTCGTGAGCTTGGAGCCGACTTGGTCGTTCATAACAACCATCCGACCGGCACCAACATCAACACCGATTGCGGCAGCACGCATCCCGAGCACATCCAACGCTTCACCCGCGAATGCAAGGCCCAGATCGGCATCACGCACGACGGTGACGCCGACCGCATGTTGCTTTGCGATGAGAATGGAGAACTTGTCGATGGCGACGAGATCATGGCCATCGCTGCCGTCGATTACCTCAAACGCGGATGCCTGAATGGAAATACGCTCGTGGCTACTGTGATGAGCAACTTCGGACTCGATGAGACACTGGAAGCCCATGGTGGCCGCGTGCTTCGCACCAAAGTTGGCGACCGCTACGTGATCGAGGCCATGCTTCGCGAGGGATACAATGTCGGTGGCGAGCAGAGCGGACACATGATCTTCGGTGACTTCGCAACCACAGGAGACGGCATCGTCAGCGCACTCCAGATCCTTCGCGTCATGATTGAGACCGGTCAACCTCTCAGCGAACTCAAAAAAGTCCTGAAAAAATATCCCCAAGCCCAGCGCAACCTTCGCGTGAAGGACAAGCCGGCCTTGGAGAGCATCTCGGGTTTGCAGACCCTTCTGAACGAAGCCGAATCGACCTTGAAAGGCAAGGGCCGCGTCCTCCTTCGCTACTCCGGCACAGAGCCAAAAATCCGCCTCCTTCTGGAAGGTCGGGAACAAGATGTGATCGATCACCATGCCGACCGCATCGCCGGGCTTCTTCAGGAAACCATTGGCGCCTAGAAATCGGCTACCAGAAAAGAATCGCGCACACCAGTAGCGCCACACCGTAACCGACGCCACCAAGGCAGGCCAACTTCCAACGTGTCGACGAAGCTGTGACCAAATTGATCGCATCGCGCACTAGGTAAGGCATTCCAACCATGAACAGGCCCGCCAACACCCACCCGTAGGCCAACGTGACCAGCAGCAATCGACTCGGCTCCGTGCGCAGAACGGCGGATTCAAGCAACACCTCGGCGGCCAGCAGCAGCACCATTCCGAGCGCTCTGGCTGCCAAGAATTCCTCCACATAGATCCAGGAAAGAATCGCGCCGGCGACGATGCCCATGAGCATAATTTGACGAAGCTTCGAAAATTCCCCCAAATCGACTTCTTGAACGAGAAGAAACGCCCACACCGCCGCCACTATCAACAAAAGGGTCGCCGCTAACCGGGAGCGCGGAAAGCTTTTCGCAAAGGCCATCGCCGAGGAGGTTCCAACCCATGCCGCCGCATGACCGAGCAACAAAATCACACCGACAGCGATACCGACGGACTGCAAAGAAAGGGAATAAATCATTAGTTTTGGAGATTCAGCAATGGCGCCGGCACTTTATCGGATTTTTCCCAATGGCGCTCGCTGAGCGCGACTTGGGCGGCGGCGACTTGCGCTTCCTTTTTGCTCGATCCGCATCCGCGTCCGAGTTCCTGACCATTCCAAACCACACTGCAAATGAAGTTTTTGGAATGTTCCGGACCGCTTTGCGAAAGGATTTGATATTCCGGAGCGGCCGGCTCGATCGCCTGCAGGATTTCCTGCAAAAATCCCTTGGGATTGATCTCTTCGGGTTGGTTGGCGATCTCCGTGAAGACCTCCTCCATCTGACGTAGGATAAAAATACGCGCGGCATCGAAACCACCATCAAGGTAGATCGCACCAACGAGAGATTCGAAGACATCGGCCAGTGTCGAAGCTCTCTCGCGGCCACCACTGGATTCTTCGCCACGTCCCATCATGATGTAGGAACCCAAATCCAGCTTAGCCGCGCGATTGCGCAGCGCCGTGCGGGAGACAATGCGCGTGCGGAGCTTGGTAAGCTGACCCTCGCCAAAATCGGGAAACATACGGAAAAGATGCTCGGTAACAGAAACCTGGATCACGGAATCGCCCAAAAACTCGAGGCGCTGATTGTCAAAGGGATAGTTTTTCCGTTCGAGAGAAATGCTCGGATGCGTGAGCGCCTCGGCGAGAAGCAGCCCGTTGCGGAATTTGTACAGAATCCGCTCCTCCAGAGGATTCATGATCGAGTTTTTCAAAGCTTCCATGGCCATTAAAAAATAGGACGCTTTAGAACGAGACTCCTTGCACAGCAACTAAAAAACATAATCCCCAATCTATCGATAGCGGCCACGGGGGCAAGCTTGGGATGCAACCGAAAGCGTGGGCAGTCACGTTGAACACTCTTCAACTGATCTGTTTTCATCCCCTTTGGCATTTCAAATGAACAGGGGTTTGCATTTCGCAGCGCATCGAGTAGGCATTCAGTCGTGCAACAACTCCGTTCTAAACGCCGCCGCAATCCTGAAGTCTGGAGCACTGGCATCCGCCTCATGAGCATCTTCATTGTGGTAGGCTCGCTGGCTTTTTTGTTAGTCGCATTCTACCCAGAATGGACACGTAAAAAAGACCTCGCTACCCAACTCGCCAATGAAAAATCCACTCTCTCCGCTGAGGAACTCGTTCGTAAACAGCGCAGCCGTGAAGTCAATCTCCTGAAAAATGACACCGAATACGTCGAAGCCATCGCCCGCGATAAAATCGGCGTCATGAAAGAGGGCGAGACCATCTACCGCCTCGATGCCCCCGACTCAAAACCCGCTGCGATCACCGCCAAACCGGCGAAACCTTGATTTCATTTGCCGCCGCTATCCAGCTTGATAGTTTAGGCTACTTTTTATGAGCGACGAACTGCAGACACTTGATACCTCCGCGACCAAAGCCAGACTGGCCTCGTTGCGGAGGTTTCTTTGACTTACCCACACTCACCCGCCGCTTAGCGGAAATCGAGGCCCGCATGGCCGATCCTGGATTCTGGGACAACCGCGAACGCGCCCAACGCGAAGTCGCTGAAGTCTCTGCCCTGCGAGGAAAAATCAACCCGCTTCAGACGCTCGAAGCTCGCCTCGCCGACCTCGATATTCTGAAGGAACTCGCCGCCGAGGAAGCCCCGGAAAATCAAGCTGCCGCGACCGCAGAGGTGATGGGAGAATTTTCCTCGATTCAAAAAGACCTCGATAAATTCGAAATCGCCTCACTGCTCTCGGGGGAATACGACAACTGCCCCGCCTTCATGACAATCAATGCCGGCGCGGGTGGAACGGAATCCTGCGACTGGGCGGACATGCTCCTGCGCATGTATCAACGCTGGATGGAACGCCATGACATCCAATACAGCATCACCGATATCCAACTCGGTGAAGAAGCCGGCATCAAATCTGCGACCTTGCGGGTCACCGGCGAAAACGCCTACGGCTACCTTCAGACAGAGCGTGGCGTCCACCGCTTGGTTCGCATTTCCCCATTCGACTCGAACAAGCGCCGCCACACGTCGTTTGCCAGCATGGATGTGATTCCGGAAATCGAAGACGTCCAGGTGGAAGTCAATGAAGCCGACATTAAGCTCGATACCTTCCGCGCGGGCGGTAAGGGCGGTCAAAACGTGAACAAGGTTGAGACCGCCTGCCGCCTCACTCACATTCCCTCGGGCATCGTCGTGGCTTGCCAAGCGGAACGTAGTCAGGGACGCAACCGCGAGCTCGCTCTCCAGTTGCTCAAGGCGAAGCTTTTTCAAATCGAAAGCGACAAAAAACGCGCCGAAGTCGACCGCCAATACGGAGAGAAGGGCGATGTGGCATGGGGCAACCAAATCCGCAGCTATGTCTTCCAACCCTATCAAATGGTGAAAGATCTTCGCACGGGCGTTAAAACCGGCGACATCCAAGCCGTGATGGATGGAGATATCGATCCCTTTATTGAAGGCAAACTCCGAGGCCTCACTTACAAAAAGGGTGCCGAGGAAGAAGACGAGGATTAACCCTCTTCTCCGGCCATCCCAAAAGCGGATTGCCGCTTGCCAATAGCCCTTCTAGACGCTTTGCTAGCTGTCTTTCCAAATACGTTTTATTCCTATGAATCTTGATACCACCTCGCTTGAACTGGCTGCACGCGACGCTCGCGGGCTTGCCATGGACGCCATCACTAAGTGCAAATCCGGCCACCTCGGACTTCCCCTCGGCGCCGCCGATATTGGTGCCGTGCTTTATGGCAGCGCTATGAGCTTCCATCCCGATGAACCTCGCTGGCTGAACCGCGACCGCTTCATCCTCTCGGCCGGTCACGGCAGTATGTTCCTCTACAGCTGGCTTCACCTTTCGGGCTTCGCTGTTTCCTTGGAAGACGTGAAAAACTTCCGCGTCCTTCACAGCATCACCCCCGGCCACCCGGAGTTCCATGAGACCCCCGGCGTCGAGGCTACCACTGGGCCGCTCGGCCAAGGCGTTTCGAATGCCGTCGGCTATGCGATTTCCGCCAAAATGTGCGAGGGCCGGTTCAACACCCCAACCCACACGATTTTTGATCACCATGTTTTTGTGCTCGCTGGTGACGGATGCCTACAGGAAGGCGTTGCCCAAGAGGCCAGCGCGCTCGCCGGGCATCTTGGTTTGGACAACTTGATCCTCATCTACGATGCCAACAACGTCACCCTCGACGCCATGGGCCCAGTTTCCCAGAGCGAGGACACCGCCGCGCGCTACGCTGCTTACGGTTGGGAAGTCCATCATATCGACGGCCACGATCTCGACGCCATCGCTGGCGCCATCGAGAAGGCCAAGGCCTCAAAGTCTGGGAAACCCCAATTCATCATCGCGAAGACGATCATCGGAAAAGGGATCCCCGAAGTCTCCGGCACCAACAAAGCCCACGGCGAAGCCGGTGTGAAATTTGTCAGTGAGGCCCGCAAGGCCCTCGGTCTGCCTGACGAAACGTTCTTCGTTGCTCCAGAAACCAAGTCTTACTTCGAGGCTCGCAAAAAGTCCCTTGGTGCCGCCCATGCCGAGTGGCAGAAAACATTCCAAGCTTGGCGCACGGCGAATGCCGAACTCGCCCGCGAACTTGATGATGCCGTCGCCGGAAAAGTGCCGGATCTCCTCAAGGCTATTCCCGCCTTTGATCCTGCTTCCAACATTGCCACGCGCAAAGCCGGCAGCGACATCCTTCAGCACGTCGCCTCGGCCATGCCCCTCGTAACAAGCGGTAGCGCCGACCTCCACGGATCCACGCTCAACTACATCAAGGACGGCGGAGACTTCAACCGCGAGAACCGCACTGGACGCAACCTTCACTTCGGCATTCGTGAGCATGCCATGTGCGGCATCATGAACGGCATGGCCTACGATGGCATCTTCCGCTCCAGCGGCGCCACCTTCCTCGTCTTCAGTGATTATGGACGCCCCTCGATCCGTATCGCCGCGCTTTCGCATCTCCCAACAGTTTATATTTTCACGCACGATTCCGTGGGCGTTGGTGAGGATGGTCCCACTCACGAACCGGTGGAAACCGTCGCCGCTCTACGTGCGATTCCTGGCCTTGACGTGATTCGCCCCGGCGATCCTGAAGAGACTGCCGGCGCTTTCGCTGCTGCTTTTCAGAAGACCACAGGACCGACCATGCTCGTCCTTTCTCGCCAGAATATTGCGACCTTGAATGAGATTCCCGTGGACACACGCCGCGAGGGTGTTTTCAAAGGCGGTTACATCGCCAAAAAAGAAACAGCCCCGCTCGAAATCATCCTTCTCGCCACCGGCAGCGAACTCCAACACGCGATGAAAGCCGCAGCCGAACTTGGCGCGGGAACCCGCGTGGTTTCGATGCCCTGCTTCGAACGCTTCGAAAGTCAAAGTGCCGAATACAAGGAATCCGTGCTGCCAAGAGCTTGCCGCAAACGCGTATCGATCGAGGCCGGAATTTCCGACCCTTGGTTCCGCTACGTCGGCCTCGACGGAAAGACGGTTGCCATCGACCGCTTCGGTCTCAGCGCCCCAGGGAATATCGTGATGGAACAACTCGGCATCACACCGACCCATCTCGTCCAAGCAGCAAAATCGCTTTAACCTAAATCCGATAGGATTGACCACCGAGGACACCGAGAGCACGGAGAAGACAAAAAATGCGGCGTGGGTGCTGATAAGGCCCTTTCACCGCTCTAATTTTGTAGATTTTCTTGCTCAAAACTGACCTCCCAAGCCAACACGATGTCATCACTGTTTGACCGAGACCTCATCCGCCAAAAAGCGGATGAGTTCGAATCCGCCAGTCTGCACGACACACTCGCGTGGGCTTGGCGGGAGTTCGGCGAGCGCGCCGCCATCGGCACCAGCTTTCAGGGAGCTGGACTCGTGGTTATGCACACAGCATATAGCCACGGATTCCGATTCCCGGTTTTCACGATCGATACCGGCCTTCTCTTTCCCGAAACCCTCGCACTGAAGGCCGAGATTGAAGCCCGCTTCGACATCACCATCGAGTCGCTCGTTCCCGAGCAAACCGTAGACGAACAGGCCGCCGAACTCGGTCCTGAACTCTGGAACAACAAGCCGGACCTCTGTTGCTCTCTTCGCAAAGTCATTCCGCTTCAGAAAAAACTCGCCTCGCTCGATATGTGGATCACGGGCCTGCGTCGGCAGCAAAATGAGACAAGGGAAACGACGCGCATTGCAGAGCTTTACCACTTCGACGTTCTTCGCGACCAATACATCGTCAAACTCAACCCCTTGGCCGCTTGGTCCCGCGAAGCTGTTCAGGCCTACATCGCCGAGCACAAACTCCCATCGAACGCCCTCGCCGCACGCGGATACCGCTCCATCGGCTGCCAACCTTGCACTCGCCCGGTCGCTGATGGCGACAATGAGCGGGCAGGTCGCTGGACTGGCTTCGATAAAAGCGAGTGCGGCATCCACACCTTCCTCGGCGGCAATATCTAAACCGACTACCCCCGGAGCGTTTTGATTTTAGAAATTCTCGAATGGGCGATCACTCCCGCGACTTGGACTTCACGTCGTTGCGGACTCCTCGCCGCACAGATCGCCATTCGCCATCGCCGATCC
>CAIWSO010000511.1 GCA_903915315.1 uncultured Spartobacteria bacterium
CATGATCCGGTTTCTGGGCGAGAATGGCGCGGAGGAGGGTTATAGACTCCCGACGCAAGACATCATGGTACGAAATCTGAAGACGTGTCATGCCACTCTGCAAGTCGCCATGAAGTGGCTGGTGGAAGATGGCGTGCTTTCCCGCACCCGGAAGAAGGGCACATTCGTCCTCCAGCCCTACCCTGCAGCCCCGAAACGTGCGATCTGGCGGATAGGAATCGTCATGCCGTCTTTGGCGAATAGTGCATTCCTGCCGCTCCTGACCCACTTTCTCCACCAGCATTTGTCGCATCAGGGCGCGTCAGCAAGGGCCTATTTCCTATCTCCCAAAGCCGCACCCGCCGCAGAGGTCGTGGTCCGCCGGGATTCCGAATTCCTGGGCCTCGCAGAGGATATCCGGGATGGTTTGCTCGACGGAATCGTGACCGCGACCCGACTTCGCTGCCCCAGTCTGCCGGTGAGCAGTGCTGGGATTTTATACGATCAATCCGGCTTCGGCGCGGTCTATGACGAGGAATTCTTCATGCGCACCGCAATGGATTTCCTCGAGACCAACAAGGCAAAACGGGTGTTCTGTATGTTGCCATTTGACCTCGCGGAGATTTTTCCTCCTATGGGCGAAATGCTGACTCAACTTCGAGCCCATCTTGAAGCCAAAGGTGGAACCCTGGAAGTCACTCAGAATCACGCCATTCCGTACTCCGGTCGGCGGCTCGCGCAGCGCTTGCTGGAGCGGCATCCCTCCCTTCGCCCGCAGGGGCTCGTTATCCAAAGCGAGACTCAGGCTCAGATGTTCTGCAATACGCTGGCCGCGACATCCTACAGCCCACTCATCGTCACTCAGACGAACAAACAAATCCCGACAACCTTCGCTCTCCCGGTTCACAAACTGGCGGTTGATGTCGAGGAAGTCGCGGCCTGTGCGGTCCGACTCCTGATTGAAAAGCTCCGCCGACCTTCCCAAAAGGGTGCCACTCTCCGACTCAAACACCATGCCACACATCCCGAAAGCAAGACCTTGATCTCCAACCTCTAAAACCAAACCCATCGCCGTATTACTCTAACCAACCAGAATATATGAATCCAATTCTACGTTCCCTTGGCTGCGCCACCCTGCTGGCTGCGCTCTCCTCTACGCTCTCCGGCAATACGCCCCCCGGTCTCGAGACATGCCGGATTCCCCTCGTTCGTAATATCGAACAAGCCCCAGTGATTGATGGGAAGATGGTCGGCAGCGAGTGGAAATATGCGCTGAAGATGACGGGCCTCGTCACCAGCGAGGGGGCGCTCAGCCAACGGCAGTTGCAGGTTTCCTACATTACAGACGGCGAGTATCTCTATGTTGGCATGTCGGTCCCGTCGGTGCCAGAGGGCACAGCACCGGAAATCAAGCAAGGGATCAATTATGATAATCCCGCTTATGAGAACCTCTTCAAGAACGACCACGTGGAAGTGAAGTTCGGTCCGCCCAACCGCACGGAGACCGGCGACTTCTATCTGGTCGCGGATGCCTCAGGGAACACTTTTAGTCAGCGCATCAAACGTGAGTTCCGACCCTTTGTCGGCCCATGGGAAATCCGTTCCTCTTCGGATGACAAAGGGTGGACTTATGAAATGCGGATGAAGCTCAGCGAATTCGGGCTTCAACCCGCAAAGGACGGCGACATTTGGGCGATCAACTTCAATACGGTTTTGCAGTTCCCCTTGACCTTCATCGGCTTGGTAGCCGGTCCCCATAAGGTCGCCCCGGCCACGATCACGGCGGATGCGGCGGCGGTGCAATTCGAGTCGCTCGGCGATCTGCCACGCGGCAAACTCGATCTCACCGTCTCTGTCCGCGAATACGAGGGGGTAGTGGCAACGCCGAAAGAAGGAGCCTACGATGAGCGCAAGGTGGAATCTGGCGGACTCAAACTCGCAGCGACCGGAAAAGCGGCGCGGGTGACGGCGGAAATTCTCGATGAAAGCGGGAAGCAGGTCTTTGCGAAGTCCGAGGTTCTTGCGCTGCTGCCGGCACAGAAAATCCTCTCAAAGATTTCCCACGACTTCACTCCCAACGCGAAAAACACGCTAAAACTCAAGGTCGAGACCGCGCCCTCCGCGAAAGATTTTGATACGGATGCCGACCCGTCGAAAATTTCCGTGACCTACGCGGCGAGCATTCCGTTTCTGCCCTTCAACGAAAAGGAGGTAACCAGCTGGCAGGAACGCCTGGAAAAAGGCACTGTGCTGGGATCTTGGCGGATCACGCCGGCCTTTTTTCCGTATTGGGAAAAAGCCAAAGTCGAGGCAAACTTCTTCGAGGGCAAGATCGCGGATGCAGCCCGGAAGCTCCGCGTGCGCATCACTTCGGACCAGGGTTTTCAGGCCGAAAAGGAAGTCCCCGTTGAAAATGGCGTGCTGGTCATCTCCGGACCAGAGAAAGTCTTGGAAATCCCGATTCCGGGCCTACCGACCGGCACCTACACGACGGTAGCCGATGTGATCGGGGAGGATGGAAAAGTTCTTGCGACCCTGGAGGAAAAATACGTGCGCAAAGTCTTCCCATGGGAACACAACACGCTGGGAAAATCCCGCGGGGTAATCAAGCCGTGGACACAAATGTCCGTCGCGGGCGATGATGTTCTTTGCTGGGGCCGAACCTACAAACTGAACTCATTCGGTTGGCCCACCCAAATCATCAGTGCGAACAAGCCGATCCTTGCGGCTCCGCTCACCATCAGCCTGAAGGGTGAGAACAACAAACTCATCACCCAAGAGGCAAGTGGCTCACTGACTTTCGATGAAAAGGCCGAGGACCGCGTGCGTTGGATGGGTCAAGGAAGCCTTGGCGGATCGATCAAGACATCCATTACGGGTCTGGCGGAATACGACGGCTTCACATGGTATGAAGTAACGCTCACGCCGGAGTCCCCACTCAAGGTCAGCTCGGGTCGCATTTCCATCGCGCTTCCGGAGGAGGTCGCCCAGCTCATGCACTTCCAATCCTGCTGGGCGCGTGACAATTTCTCCGGCGCGGTCCCACGCGGCGAGGGCACGGTTTTCCGCAGTCTCGACACAATCAACTACGGACGCAAAGGCGCCTTCTCACCACACGTCTGGCTGGGAAATCTCACCCGCGGCCTCTCTTGGTTTGCCGACTCCGACGAAGGCTGGAGCTCCTCGCCGGACAAGTCCGCAATTGAGATCGTGCGCAAAGACGGCCAGGTCGAACTCGTGATGAACATCATCACCCGCCCGGTGACACTCGACAAACCCCGCACGATCCGCTTCGGCCTGATGGCCACGCCCTTGAAGCCTCCGTTGCCGGTCAAGCCGCTCAAAGACCGCTATGTGAACTGGCTTTCGCTGATCGATGGCAAGACGGTCATCCAGCCGTTCATGTATGCGACCTATCCGAAGGATTTCAACTACGCCCTCGTTGACGAACACATTCCGGACCGGCGCCTCTATTTCAACAAGCACGAAATGGGCGCAGCCCTGCCCGAGCGAGCCATATTTGACAACGAATGGGGTGGGATGCATCCCGATCCTGATTATCCCGGCGCACCCGAACGATTCGGGCCGGGGATTGAGTCGCGCACAATCCAACGGGCTCTTACTGACAGCCGAATCGACATGCAGGTTTATTACATTTCCGAATTGGCCAAGAAAACAAAGATGCCCGGCACCTACTGGGACATCACAGGCATCTCCAGCGGACTCCCGATGGTGGAGAACGGGACGGCTTACGTGGACGAAGAGACCGGGCGCATCGTGCCAACATTTGACATGTTGAAGAGCCGCGAACTCTTCAAGCGCGTTGCCACCATGTGGCAAGAAATCCGGGGCGAGCCGGACTACATGGAGATCCACTCCACCAACCACATCGCCCCACCATTTTACAGCTTCGCTTACGAGTGGCTGAACTTCGAATGGCTCAATACCGCCCTCAAAGCCAAACGCCCGGACGGGAGGCTCATGGATTACATTGACCTGCGCCCTCTCGACACCTTTGCCACCGAGGGCGTGGTCACCCAATTTGGATGCTGGATCAAGCCGATCAGCTCTGGAGCTCGTCCCGAAGATCCAGCGGAGTTCCGACGCCTCGAACGCTCGGCTTCCGCCCTCGGCGGGCTGCACAACCATCTTCGCGGCTATCAGCCAACGCTGACGCCGCGTGAGGTTTCGTTCATTGGCTACTGGGATGAGGAAAGCCGCATCACAACCAACCAGGAAAAAGTCAAAGCCTCCTTCTGGCAACAGGGCGACACCTTGGAAGTGATCGTGGTGAACTTGGACGACAAATCCGCCACCGCACAGATCCAATTTGATGCAGACAAACTGGGGGTCAAGACCATCCTCACCGTCGAAGACATCACACCTGAGAGCGAACTCGAGATTTACATCGATACTCTGGGCAGACAGGTCAAGACTGAACTTGCCAAGAAGTCGAAAGCACTTCTTGAGCAGATGCGAACATCCAAACCCGCCGCCACCTTCAGCCGTAGCGAAAAGTTCCTCGAAATCACCGTGCCGGATCTCCCATCCCATGACTACCGGGTTCTCCGGGTGAAAGTGGGGCAATAACATGAAACCGCTATTCACACTCACACTCTGTTTGCTCGGGATCGGCATGGGCCGGGCTGATCTCTGGGAACCTTGGCGCAAGGATGCAAAAGAAGATCTGAATTCCTCGTCCTACACAGTTACCAAAGCCGAACCTTTACTCTTCAAACCCTGGGAGAATTTGGCACCTGCCGCTGCTCAAGGCGTGACATCTGGATCCGGCTCGTCCCCAGACGATCCGGCCCTCTATGCCACTTATGATGCAACGAACAAGGCTCCGAAATTTAGCATCAGCGTTGGTGACATTCCTGTAACGAAAACCGAGGGCTGCGAGCTGACATTTCGTTTCCGCGCCGGCAGCGTCCCATCCAAATTGGAAGCCAGCTATGTGCTCGCGAATCTCGAACTCACCGGCACGGGCCGAAAGGATGCCTTCTACCTCCATGTCTATCGCCCGCCGAAAGCAAGTATGAAGTCGGGATTCATGCTGAACCACCTGGCGAAAAAAGGGCAGTGGGAACGCGCCGCCGTGACGCGCGGAGCCGTCCTGCCTACGGAAGCCACCACACTGGATCGCGCTTGGCACACCGTTCGCATCGCATGGCGCATCGGGGAGATCGAAGTCTTCTTTGACAATCTTCTCGCACTTCGCGCCTTCGACCCAACGATTGACTACCAAACCTTCAGCATCTCCAAAATCCAACCAGGCGGAGAAACGCTCTTCAAAAGCCTTGACCTCTCCGCCATCGAGGTGCGCCCTGTCACTTTCAACAACAACTAAAATCACCCGTTCCAACCAATGAAAACACCATACACCCAACTCATCGGCCTCGCTCTCATCAGCGGAGCCTTACTCACATCATCCCTTCGTGCCAGCGACGACAAGACCATCGCGCTCGGCGATCGCACGATCACTCAAGGCGAGGTTCTCTACGATTCAAAAAAGTCCGATCAGGCGCGCCAAGGATGGAAGGGGATTGATAGCCTCTCTGGCTTTGCAGAGGATCAGGCTCGTCTCTGCCGAATCCCTGACGGATCAAAAAATGCCGCTTGGAATTGGAGCGAAATCAACCTTCCAAGCGACCAGGCAGGCGTGATGCTCAGCCTGTCGATCCAGCTTTCCAAAGTGCCGGAGTCGATTCAATCCGGCATGGGTGGTTTGTTCGACATATCCATCAAACCGGAGGGCGATGCCCCGTCGTTCGCATTTACACTCACCGCAGCCTACTTGCGGGGAGGTTCATGGTTACTCAATGGACTCAAAGGCGGCCTCAAAATTCCCAATCAAACGGAGAGAAAGCCTTTTGAGAAAATTGTCATTTCCGATGGTGCCGCAGAAACAAGCAAGGGGCCTGGATTGGATGCCGAGCCCCACGAACTGCGGTTGATTGTTCTCCCCGGCTTGCTTGCCGCGTTCTGGGACGGACAGTTGATTTTCCAGGCGGAGGATCCTCAGATTGCACCAGGTAAAATAAGTGTGCGTGCACTCGACCCGGGCGCAGCCTTTGAGTCCATCGATTTGCTCAGCCTCAAGCTGGCGACTGTTTCCGTGAAGTAGCTATGAATTCCTCTTCGATCAATCTTACCGAAACACAGGCCAGCGAGCTTAGGAAAACCACACAGACCCATCAGGTCGATCTCTGCGTCGTGGGCGGCGGCATCTCCGGTCTCTGCGCTGCGCTCGCGGCCGCCCGCCGTGGCCTCAAGGTCGCGCTCGTCCAGAACCGTTCCGTTCTCGGCGGCAATGCCTCCAGCGAAATCCGCCAGCACATTGGAGGCGCTGCCTTTGCGGGGCATTATGCCGATGCGCGCGAGGGTGGAATTGTGGATGAACTCTGGAGCGCCCTGCGCGCGAAGTCCATCAATGGGAGCCTCAACGACTACGCCGAGAGCAGCACGGTCTTTTTAGAGAAATGCATGCCCGAGACGAACCTCTCGATTTTCCTCAATGTGAACATCGAAGAAACGCAGGTGAACGGCGACCGCATCGTGGCGGTGCAAGGCCTGCAATCGACGACTGGCATCCGGCATACCTTCGAGGCGAAGCAGTTCGCAGATTGCAGCGGCGACGCCGTCGTAGCGTATCAAGCGGGGGCTTCATTCCGTCGCGGACAGGAGGGCAAGGCGGAATTCGGCGAAAGCCTCGCGCCTGACGAAGCGACCCTTTTTACGATGGGAAATACCATTCTTTTCCAAACCGAAAAAATGGACAAGCCAGTGCCCTACGAGCGTCCGGATTGGGTCCCCGACCTCTCGAAGCTGGAGTGTTATTGGACCCTGCATGAACCAAAGAGGGCGATGGAGCACGGTTGCTGGCTCTTCGAATATGGCGGCCAGCTAGACACCATTGCAGATGCCGATAAAATCCAGTTCGAACTCCTGAAAATTGTCTACGCCGCCTGGGCCGACCTTAAGCGCCATCCCGAATGCGGGATGCAGAATCATCGCCTCTCCTTCCTCAGCGCCCTTCCGGGCAAACGCGAGAGTCGGCGTATCGTTGGCGATCATGTTCTAACCGAGCAGGACATCGTGCAGACGAGACGCTTCGAGGATGATGTCGCTTACGCCGGCTGGGCACTCGATCTGCATCCTCCCGGCGGCTTCTACGGGAAGCAGCGCCCAACCACATTCCACTTTTTTCCGGAGATTCACTCCATCCCCTTGCGGTGCCTTTATTCGAAAGACCTGAAAAACCTCTGGATGGCGGGTCGCAATGTCAGCGCCACCCATGTCGCGCTCGGTGGACTCCGACTCATGGCCTCGTGCGGACTGATGGGCGAGGCTGTCGGAATCGCCGCAGCAGTCTCGCAGCAAACGAATTTGTTCGACTGCCGCGCCACCGCTCAGAATCAAGTCAAAGCCGTGCAGCAGGAAATTCTGCGCGGTGGCGGATTCATTCCCGGAATCTGTTCGAACGATTCCAACGACGCAGCTCCCTCCGCGAGCATGACCGCTTCCAGCGAAGCCGTGCTGGCAACAGGTGAGCCGGAGGTCTGGACCGCGATTGGCGACGGCATCGGCATCGCTTTTCCGATCACGGCAGGCAAACTGCAAACACTGGAACTTCACATCGCACTCGATGGCACGGAACCGACAGAGATTCGCGCCACGCTCCAACCAATCAAGACCCCGCGCGATTTTCATTCGACCACCACGCTCGCTGCGGCGACGACGACCGTTCGGCCAGGCGAGGGCACTGTCCTGTTGGAATTCAGTGAAGCGACACTGCCACCCGACCTCTACATGGTTCACCTCCATAGCTCGGTCAAAACGCTCAAGCTCGGGGCTACGACCCGCCGCGTGGCCGGAGTGCATGTTGCCGACTTTACCGAAAACCCGGACCCAGACCAAAAATGGGATCGCCAGCTAGGGATGCCAAATCCTCCCCACTGGGTTCGCCGATTTGATCCCCATCGCCCAGAGCATCCCGATACATTTCACGAAACGCCCTGCTTTGAGGTCACTCCACCCTCTGCCTGCTATGCGGTGGAGAATGTCACCAATGGAATCAATCGCCCGACCCGCCAGCCCAACCTCTGGGTTTCCAAAAGCGGGACCGACTTTCCGCAATGGATCGAATTCGCCTGGCCCTCGCCACAAGCCATCAGCGAAATCCGCATCGTTTTCGACACCGACATGGATTTGCCGCGCCCGCCGATCGTGCCACCGAGCACACTGGTGAAGGACTACACGCTCATCGGCACTGACAGCAACGGTAAGGAAACCACGCTCGCCGAAATCAAAAACAACCGACACCGCCTCGCAGTGCACCCCGTTGCAAATTCATTGCTGAGCAGCTTCAAACTCGTGATCCACGCCGTGCATTCGCCTGGCCAGCAAGCCCGCGTCTGTGAGGTGAGAGCAATACAATCATTTGATAATAAAAACCCTCTTGTGTAACTGCAGGAGGCCTTTTATCCAATTTGAAGCTATTTATTGAAAATATCTTATTTACAGATACTTGAATAAAATAAAAATCTAACATAATTTTTTCTGGACATCCTCCACAAGATTCCGAAATTGATTCACTTACATGAAGCCTCCAAGAAAAATCCAAAAGAAAACAGCCGCTTTCTTTATACTGTTTCTACTTTCGATAAATCTTCATGCCATCGAACCGGTGCTGACCATAAGCCCGGATAATCCGATCATGGATAACTCTGGTGAATCCGGCACAGCCAGTTTCCAAGTGGATGTTTCGCCTGAAACGAAATCTAACCTGACAGGAACCGGTCAGATTGCCGTCGATCTTCGCGCGAACCAATTCACGACGCAGCTTATCGGGCCGGAAAGGGTCTTTATAAATTACACCAACGGAAAAACCACACCGGTTACAGTGAATTTTCGCAAGGCACCTTGGATGCCCAATCCGGCGAATGAGTTTGAAGACAAGTTGTATTTCGTGGCGGCTCAAAGCGGCGACAGCAGAGTGGTGGCGCAAGCGGTCTCGCGAGGAAGCTACTATTCGATAGTCAGAGACTACATGATGCGAAGGCAGGACTTGTATTGGATTCCCCAACAGATTGCTGCCGACGGACGATACTCCTACGATCTGGTGCGATATCTCGTTCCCGAGTCCGCGTTCTCCATCTGGGCGCAAGCCGCCAGCGACCCTGCAACAATAGCCGCAGGCTACCAACTCGGCTACTCGCCGCGGGATATGGTTGCGAAGGGGACGGGCGATATTACGAGTCCATACGGTCTCTACGCTTTGGAATCGTTTGGCTGGAAATCACAAGCGGAAATTTTGGCGCTCGAACATGACTACAGCGAATCCATCCGTCCGATAAACGAAAACTTTTCCTTCTGCCTCCGCAATCGTGTTCCCGTATCTTTCTTTCGGGCAAACTTTTCCTCGCTGCCGGCCGACATGGATTCCGGCATCAAGGACTACTCGATCGCCGCACTTTACCACAAGACGGCTGCGCTGGATTGCTGGAAAGGGCTTGGTTACGACGGCAACGCCTTGATGGAACAGTTGAAAAGCAACTACAGTTTAAACGAC
>CAIWSO010000512.1 GCA_903915315.1 uncultured Spartobacteria bacterium
GCCCCATTATCGTCGTAAACATGACCGCCCGCTTCGAGCGTGGCGAGGTGCTTGGCATAGATATCCGAGCGCTCGCTTTGCTGATAGGGGCCAAAGGGACCTCCCTTGTCCGGACCTTCATCCCAATCCAAACCAAGCCAGTTCAAGCCATCATAAATCACTTGGCGCGCTTCTTCAGTATTCCGCTTCTCGTCGGTATCCTCAATACGGAGGATGAATGTCCCTCCATGCTGCCGGGCGTAGAGCCAATTAAAAAGGGCCGTCCGGGCTCCTCCTACGTGAAGGTAACCGGTCGGTGATGGAGCAAAGCGAGTACGAACTGTCATCTGAGGAGAAAACGTGATTCTGCTCAGGAAAACAAGACTTCAAGCAAAGCATCCGAATCCGCCACTCCCATGCACGTCCTATCTGTCTGCGGAAATGGAAAATGCCTCTTTCAATGCCCTGTGCCTTTGTGACTGAATGTGATCCTTGTGTCTGAAAAAAACGCCACCCCCATCTCCGTCGAAGCGACCCTGAAAAGTGGACAGGTCTTCCACTGGGACCCTTTACCTGATGGCTCTTGGGTTGGACTCATCGGCGACCATCTGGCGCGCGTTTCGGAGAAAAACCAACATCTCGTCATTGAACAAGGAACCCCAGAAATCCTGCACCGCTACTTTGCCCTCGACCATCCACTGGAGCAAATTTACGCCGCCTTTCCAAAAGACGTCCTTAGCCAAGAATCCCTCGCTCTTTGCAACGGCCTGCGCATCCTTCGTCAACCTCGCTGGGAATGCCTAGCCACCTTTATCACGAGTTCCATGAAGCAGGTTGCACACATACGCTCCATGTCCCTTGCGATTCGAAACCACTTGGGCACTCCTGTGGAGGGCTCACCCCATCCAGCCTACCCGTCGTTTGAGCGCCTTGCTTGCTCGAATGAAAAAACCCTACTGGATTGCGGACTCGGCTACCGTGCCGCAAACCTCCTCCAAACCGCGCGCATCCTCGCCGAGGGGACTATCAATTTGGAAACTCTCGATAAACTATCCACCTCAGAACTACGCGCCGCTCTTATGAGTTTTCCGGGCGTCGGAGTGAAGGTTGCAAATTGCGTTTTGCTTTTCGCCTACGAACGCTTGGACGCCGTCCCCATTGATGTCTGGGTCCACCGCATCCTTATCGCGATGCGAAAAGGTCGCGACGGCACCCCAACGCAGCTAGCGAACTATGCCCGACGACGACTTGGACCCTATGCGGGATATGTGCAGCAATACCTTTTCCATCGAGCCCGAACCGAAAAAAAGAAACCTCGAGACAGCGCAAAAGCAACCGCCTAACTGACAAACCCGACGCCGGCCAAAGCAAACTGAAATTGCTAACTACTCCTTAGCGACAGATGACGCCTGAGCTCTCACCGCAGCTTCAAACTTCGCCATGGCCTTGATGGGATTTTTTTCAAACGTTTTCTTGCAGTCGCGGCAGCAGACCTTGATCTCTTGGCCCTCATAAATCAGAGCAATAGGTTTCCCCAGCGACCCCAACTTTTCTTCGGAGATAATACAATCTGGGAACGGATATGGCTTCACTGGACCCTCCTCCGCTGCCTGCATACTTGTAAAAATGGCAACAAACACGAGGGTGAAAATTCCAATGGATCGCATCATATATGTTACCAAATTGACATTATACCGGAATGAATCAAGGCCTCTGCGATGAAAAATCCGGCCGCGAATCACTGCGATAAATATTCCCGAGAACGAACGAACGAGTATAAATAAAAAACGATGTCGAAAAGTTTCAGTCTCTTTTTAGCCCTACGTTACCTTAAGCCCAAGCGAACGTTTCTCTCCACGATTACCCTCGTATCGATATTGGGAGTGACTTTAGGCATCATGGTTCTGATTCTCGTTATTTCGGTGATGACCGGATTTGAGCAGGAACTAAGGCGAAAAGTGATCGGCTTCGATGCCCACTTGGTCGTTGCGAATGGGGGCGTGCTCGAAGACTGGGAAAAGACCCGCGACATCTGCATTGGCACGAGTGGAGTGACGGCCGCTGCACCATTTGTGCAAGGTCCCGTGATTGTGGAATTTCAGCACCGGCGCCTTGCTCCTAAGATTCGCGGGGTCGATCCTGACCTCGAGAAAGATGTGGTGAACATCGCAGATTTTATTATCGAAGGAACTTACGATCTGAACGGCAGCAAGACCGTTCTCGGCTCCGAGTTGGCAAAGGAATTGGGCGTCACCGTTGGAGAAAACATCACGATATATTCCCCTGGAAATTTTAACAATATCTTGGATGAGATCGATCGCATCCAGAACTCACCAGACAGCACCAAGGACGTCTCTTCACTAAAGGAAATGATTCTTCCCACCGAATTGGAAGTCGCCGGCATTTTTGAAAGCGGACGTTACCTCTACGATAGCGAGTTCCTCATTGTTCCCCTCCACATCGGTCAGGAACTCTACAATCTCGGCGGCGCTGCCCACGGTCTGGCATTGAAAACTCATAACGCCAATCTAGCCGATCAGATTCGCGATAAGCTCGCCCCCCAACTCCCAGGGTCCCAATACGCCATGACTTGGATCGATATGAACAAGCAGATCTTCGATGCCATTCGCATGGAACGAAGCGTCATGTTTTTTCTTCTGATGTTCATTATTCTCGTAGCGGCGTTCGGCATCATGAACACGCTCATTACGGTGACTGTCCAGAAGACACGCGAGATCGGAGTAATGAAGGCTCTTGGAGCGCAAACCCACCAGATCATCGGGGTCTTCTTGGCTCAAGGCATGGTTGTCGGCGTCTTCGGCACAGCCACCGGCTTGGCGCTGGGGATCAGCATGGTGCAATACCGCAATGAAGTGAGCAGGTTTCTTTCAAATACCTTTCACATCGAGATCTTCCCGCCCTCCGTTTACCAATTCAGTGAAATCCC
>CAIWSO010000513.1 GCA_903915315.1 uncultured Spartobacteria bacterium
GATCTCTCGGGCGTTCACTTGGATGATTATTTCTACCCCTATCCCACAGCCAAGGGCGGACTGCCCCGGTTTCCAGATGAGAAAACCTACGCAGCCTACCGCGCCTCCGGTGGTGCCCTTTCGAAGGCCGACTGGCGTCGAAGTAACGTCAATACCCTCATTCGAGAAATCAGTCAGACTGTTCATTCTGTTCGGCCCGGGGTGAAGTTTGGCGTGAGTCCTTTCGGTATCTATACCAAAGGAGCCCCTGCCGATGTGACGGCCGGCGTAGATCAACTCAATGAGCTTTTCTCCGATCCCGTGACGTGGATGCGAGCCGGGTGGGTGGATTATCTGGCCCCTCAACTTTATTGGAAGGAAGGCGGACCCCAAAGTTTCTCTTCCTTGTTGCGTTGGTGGCGGAATCCCAAAGTCAATCCACGCAATATTCCGATTCTACCTGGAATAGCGGTGGATCGACTGACCTCCCACAAGTGGCCGGTGTCTGAAATCACCACCCAGCTCAAACTCGAAAAAAACATCACGCCCCGCTCGCATGGAGGCTTCCTGCTCTGGAATATCGGACCTCTATCAAAAAATACCAAAGGTCTTATGGCAGTGGTCCGCCAACAGTAAATCTCCCCAATTGTAAAAAAATCTGGCCCGCTGCACATAGAGCTTCCTCTCTGGTTGTTGATCGTTTAGTTCTCATGGACTTATGTTAAAGCAACTTTTTCGCTCCCTCGGTGGCCGAATTGTATTGATCGTCATTTCAGGCATTGTTCTCACTTTAGCCACCTGTCTTTGGGTGCTTCACAGCAAGGCTAGCTCAATCATTCGCGAGGATGTGGAAAACGAAATGAAGGGATTGCTCGTGCAAGTCGAAAGCACGACCGACTCGATCGGGGAGCTGGGGCAGTTGGGTGCTTTTAATTACGCGGAGATGGCGAAGGAGCTTGAGGAAAAAGGTAAGGAAAACTACCGCAACACCACATTCTACAAAACTGTACCCGTCGTCGCGGCTTGGGCTTCGGTTCGCAAAGCGATCGAGGGCACGCCGATTTCCTTTCGTATTGTACGTGAGCAACCCCGCAACCCCGACAATTCACCCAAATCCAGTCTTGATCGTCGAATACTCGATGCCGTCGGCAAGGATGGAAAAAGCGAGGTCTTCCTCGAGGACAGTGAGTCCGGCGTCATCGCCTATGCCCGCCCGGTCATCATGTCAAAAAGCTGCATGTCCTGCCACGGCAATCCTGCCAACAGCCGCACGGGTGACGGGCGCGATGTACTCGGATTTCAAATGGAGGGATGGAAGGAAGGCGATCGCAGGGGCGCTTATGTTTTGACTGTTCCTACATCCTATGTGGACAAGCCGGTTCGGGAAGCCATGATTGCCGCTTCGGCTTGGGCGATTCCGGCCGGACTTATCGTTTTGATCGGTTCTGTCTTGATTGTTCTCCGCATCAATCGCCAACTTTCCGATACGACGAACCACCTCGAAAATAGCTCCGAGCAATTGGCCTCGGCCTCTGGTCAAGTCTCCACGGCCAGCCAACGTCTTGCGGAAGGTGCGAGCGAGCAGGCCGCATCATTGGAAGTCACCAGTTCTTCGCTCGAGGAGATCGCTACTGTCACCAAGCGGAATGCCGAGAACGCGCAACAAGCCAAGGAATCCTCCCACCTTGCCCGCACCGCTGCCGAAGCTGGCCTCTCCGAAATGCAGAACATGATGGGAGCCATGTCCGAGATTAATAAGTCCGGTGACAAGATTGCAAAAATCATCAGGACGATTGACGAGATCGCTTTCCAGACAAACATCCTGGCCCTCAACGCGGCGGTGGAAGCCGCTCGCGCTGGCGAAGCGGGTCTTGGGTTCGCTGTCGTTGCCGACGAAGTCCGAAACCTCGCCCGCCGCAGTGCTGATGCTGCCAAGGAAACGGCGGAGATCATTGAAGAGTCGATTGGCAAGAGTCGCGCCGGAACCGAAATCAGCCGACAGGTCGCCGATGGCCTCAACTCCATTGTCGCTAAGGCAAGGGAGGTCGACGACCTTATCGCCCAGATCGCGCTGGCATCCGAGGAACAAAGCCAAGGTGTCGATCTGATCAACTCTTCGATCAACAAGCTGGACTCTGTCACGCAAAGCAACGCCGCCGGAGCGGAGGAAAGCGCGAGTGCATCGGAGGAACTTCTTTCCCAAGCCTCCGTTCTTCATGAGTTGGTCGCCGACCTGCGCTCGATGATCACGGGTCAGGAGTCCTCCGGACATGCCTCACCCACTTCTTCCGCTGACAACTTTTTCTTTGAATCCGGCACGCATCCGCACTCCTCCAAAGGAGCCTCGAAAGGATCGCGTGTCGCTTCATTGAATGCCGGCAGCCGTCTTCCTCTCTCAGCCCCCTCCAACAAAGGTGGCTTCGAGGATATGGAATAACCCTGCCGATCAACCAAAATAAAACCGAGGGAGATAAAAAAATTGTCGTCTTCATTTGACAGACCGACTTCTCTCCTTCACACTGCCCGACTCTCAACAAATCATAGATGAAAACTTACTCAGCCAAATCCGAAGAGGTGAAGCGCAACTGGTGGGTCATTGACGCCGCCGACCAGCCTCTCGGTCGCGTCGCGGTCCAAGCCGCCAACCTGCTTCGTGGAAAAAACAAAGCGATATTCACACCTCACGTCGACACGGGCGATTTCGTGGTAGTCCTCAATGCTTCCAAAGTTACCGTCGGCGGCAAAAAAGAAGTCGCAAAAACCTACATGAGCTTTTCGGGCTACGTGGGTGGACACAAATCCGAGACATTCCGCGCCCGCCGCGAGCGTCGTCCAGAGCTCCTCATCGAGCGCGCTGTTCGTGGTATGATCCCGCACAACCGCCTCGGCCGCGCTCTCTATGGTAAACTCAAGGTTTACGCCGGCTCCGAGCACCCACACACCGCACAGAATCCAAAATCAGTCTAAGATCCGATCAGCATGAGCAAATCCGAACCCATTCAAACAACCGGTCGTCGCAAGACATCTGTTGCATCTATCCGCATGCAACCCGGAACAGGCGCGATCAAAGTCAACGGTCGCGACTTCACTGAATATTTTGTCAGCATCTCGCTTCAAAACCAAATCCTCCGTCCTTTGGAGATCGCTAATGGGATTCATTCCTACGATCTCTTGGTAAAAACCACCGGTGGCGGAATCAATGGTCAAGCCGGCGCCATGCGCCTCGCGATCAGCCGTGCCCTTCTTGAAGTGAACGAAGAACTTCGCACTCCACTCAAAGCGGAAGGACTCCTCACACGTGACCCACGTATGAAAGAGCGTAAGAAGCCCGGTCAGCCCGGCGCTCGCAAGCGCTTCCAGTTCTCGAAACGCTAAGAGTCTCGAGACTTCAATACAAAATTCCTCATCGAGGGGCTGGCAACAGCCCCTCTTTTTTGTGCACCCACACGGCACGGACCCCCATCTCCGAGAAACGGCGACTGCGCCGTTTGAAGTCAGGGGCCCCGACGGCGCGGCGCCCCTACCAATTGACACGCAGGGTGCTGCCGCACCAAAGCGCGAAGCGCCCTCGTTCCCCGAGGGTAGGGATGGCGCGCCGCCGCCGTCCGACTCCCTGCGGCGAAGCCGCCCTCATCTCCGAGAA
>CAIWSO010000514.1 GCA_903915315.1 uncultured Spartobacteria bacterium
CACGACCATGTTGACTTTGACACGGAGCCCAGCGCTTTTCGCCGCCTCAATGCCTTTGAGAACTTGATCCGGATGTTTCCCGCGTCCGTTCATGCGGGCAAAAATATCGGGATCCAACGCATCAAGACTCACTGTGACTCGATGCAGGCCGGCCTCCGCGAGTCCAGATGCAAAGGTTGGCAAGAGAAGACCGTTTGTGGTTAGGGCTAGGTCCTCGATTTCTGAAAACTTTTTCAAACAGCCGAGAAATTCCACCACGCCGCGACGCAGAAGTGGTTCACCGCCTGTGAGCCGGATTTTCCTGACTCCGCAGCGAACGAATGCCCCGATGAGCCGCTCCAATTCTTCAAGCTGGATGAGTTTGTCTTTTTGAAGAAACGCATGTTCCTGATCAAATATCTCAGCGGGCATGCAGTATGTGCAACGGAGGTTGCATTGATCGGTGAGCGAGACTCGGAGGTCTCTCAGCGGACGGGCCAGAAGGTCTTTGATAACCGGTTTCTGCTCGTCTGCGAATGTTGTGAAATTGTTATTCAAACCAGCGCACCAGAGATTATATGTGGCGGATAAGCATGAAAACACTAATCACCCCCGCCGAGGTGGATCGCAGAATTCTGCGACTTCGAGAGGGATTCCCCTCCGAAGAATTACCTTTGCTGGGCGTGGCGGGTCGGATTTTACGTGAGGAAATTCGGGCAGATCAGGACTTCCCGCCATTTGACCGGGTCATGATGGATGGGATCGCTGTGAGGTTTTCAGATTTTCAAGCGGGACACCGGTCTTTTGAGATCACGGGAACGGCCTCCGCCGGGCAGGCACCGAAGTCGCTTTCACCGGCACCCTCATCGGCCATCGAGGTCATGACCGGTGCAGTACTCCCGATCGGAAGTGACTGTATTTTGCCAGTCGAGTGGTATGACATCGAAAATGGTCGCGCGATCTTGCGGGATGACGCCGTGCCTCAAGAAGGTGTCTTCATTCACCGCCAAGGTTCGGACCATCGGGCAGGGGAGGTTCTGATGAAGAGTGGCGTGAGGATTGGCCCTGTTGAAACGAGTGTGGCAGCGGCTTGTGGATACGGGTCACTGCGGGTGACAAGTCGTTCGCGGGTCTCCGTGATTGGTACGGGCGACGAGTTGGTGGGCATCGGAGAAAAGCCTGCACTGGGAAAGATTCGTCAAACCAACGCGCCGACTCTCGCCGCCTCGCTTCAATTGGCTAGTCATCCCGCAATGGAAATCACGCATGCGCCGGACGAAACAGAGGCCTTGCGCGCCTTGCTGCAAAGGGTTTTTTTAGCGGCCGATATTGTGGTCCTTACTGGAGGCGTCTCCAAAGGCAGGCGTGACCTTGTTCCTGACATTATTAGCGAATTGGGTGGTGAGGAAATCTTACACGGCGTGGCCCAACGACCTGGCAAGCCGATGGCCGTTTGGAAAGTCCCAAGCGGGCCGGTTGTTTTTGGATTGCCGGGGAATCCCGTCTCCGCGCTGGTCTGCCTGCATCGCTATGTCATCCCGGCTCTGACCCACTGGAGCGGCGAAGTGATCGTCCCGCAGCAGGTCCGAATGGTGCGCGGCGACTTCGCTAAGCCAGAAGGATTGACGTTTTTTCTCCCTGTCACCGACTGTGGCGATGGAACAGCTCAAGCCCTGCCAACCGCGAATTCAGGCGACTTTGCGGGATTGCTCGGCTCGACTGGTTTTGTCCAAGTCGATGAAAGATTTGCGGCCCATTCAAGCGCCCGCTATTTTCCTTGGGTTGAATGAACTCTTTTGAACCCAAACTG
>CAIWSO010000515.1 GCA_903915315.1 uncultured Spartobacteria bacterium
ACGGGAACGCCCTCCAAATAATGAAAATCGGGTTTGTGCGTCGAGGGCATTCCGCCACGGGTGGCGCGGAAGCCTACCTCAGGAGGGCGGCTGCGGCGCTTCGGGGCTTAGGCCAGGAAACCAGCCTCATTACGACAGAGGATTGGCCTGCGGAAAGGTGGTCTAATGGGGAAATTCAACGGATCCCTGGAAAATCGCTCGAAGAATTTTCACGGTCTTTTCAAGCATCACAAACGGGATGCGATGTTCATTTCAGCCTCGAGCGCGTTCCTAGTTGTGATGTTTTTCGAGCGGGAGATGGAGTTCACGCGGCATGGCTCCAGCGGCGGGATGGTTTTGATCCGCTCTGGAAACGACTCGCCCGATGGACCAATCGCAAGCATTCGCAAATACTTCGCCTCGAGCGGGAGGTTTTCGATCCTGCTAACACCAAGGCCGTCATCGCGAACTCCAAGATGGTTCGTGAAGAAATCCTCGCTCGGTTTTCGTTTCCGTCGGATCGGGTTCACGTCATCTACAATGGAATTACGGGCGCAGCGATTCGCCCGTCCCGCAAAGAGGCGCGTCGGATTTGGGATGTCGACGAGAAGACGTTTTGCCCGCTTTTTTTGGGCACCGGATGGGAGCGTAAGGGACTAGCCACCGCAATCCGCGCAGCAGATTGCTTGGAGGAAACCACTTTGCTCGTGGCGGGGAGGGGCGTTGCTGATCGGTATCGCGGAAAGAATGTTCGATTCCTTGGACCGGTGAAGGATATCGCCTCGCTGTTTGCCGCTTCCGATATTTTGGTGCTGCCGACGTGGTATGATCCTTTTTCCAACGCGTGCCTAGAGGCGTTGGCGGCGGGGTTGCCGGTGATCACAACAGATGCAAATGGATTTTCGGAAATCATCGAACCAGGCGTCCATGGTGACATTACCTCGGCGGGCGATGCCCATGAGCTTGCGGAGGTGCTAGAGTCTTGGCGGGGTAACGCTCGTTGTGTTGAAGCGAGAGAGGCGTGTCTTCAATTGGCCTCCCAATTTTCCATCGAGAAGAATGCGGCAGAAACGCTGCGGGTTCTTCAAAGCATCAGGGCTACAAGCCCCAAGGTGGAAATTGTCAGTAGCTCAGATTCCTTCAATTCCAAAAATCAATAATATGGCCCGCTCCAAGATTTCAGCCTCCGTTTCCCGTGATTCTCAAGCGCTCGCGGAGTTTCGTGCTGTCGCGAAGGGTTGGTTGGAGGCATCCTGTGAGCTTTTTCCCGAGCAGGCGAGCAAGCTGGGATTTCATAAATACGATTCACTGCTGAGCGTGAACACGCCGGCGGTTCATATGGCTCATGTTGCCTTGTTGGAATCAACATTGCAACGTGTCGAAGCACTTCCCGATGCCGCATTTCAAGGCGATGACTGGCTGGATCGCCGTGGATTGCTGGCGAGGCTGCGTGTGGATCTGCTTTTCCATAGCGACCTAGCTCGCTGGCGAACCAATCCACAATTGCACTGTGGCGCTGCTGTGGACGCTATCTTTGAACTGGTTGTTCGTGGCGCCGGGCGCCTCGCAAGCTTGCTGCCTGCGATTGAATCTCGCTTACAGCGAATCCCTGCTTTTCTGGGGGCTGCCACGGAATGCCTCAAGTTGCCGGATCCGCTTTGGACATCTCTAGCTGAAAAATCCTGCGAGGGATCTATCGAGTTCCTCGAGGCCATAGAACCCGAGTTGCTCCGATTCTCAAAAAACCCTGCTGGGACGGCATCCTCGCTGCATTCCGCGAAGGGGGCGTTTAAAGATTTCGCGCGAGCGATCCGTAGGAAAAAAATGGGACCCGAAGGATCATTTACGATTGGTCGCGCAAGGTTTGAGTTTTTGATCCGCGAGCAACTGGGCCTTGATCTATCACTGCCTGAAGCGCGCGCCGAAGGGGAACGCCAAATCGAGCGTCAGGAATTCCTTCTCAGCGAAGCGGCAAAAAAATACGGCAAGAAATCTGCTCGAGAGTTGATCGATGAAGCTGCTGCTGCGTGGACACCTCAAGCCCCGCTCATCGAAGTTTACCGGACCGCCACCGAGCGCATGAAAAAAAACCTCGGCCAACTGGGGTTGGTAACACTTCCCAAAGGTGAAAAGTTGGACGTGCTCCCTGTCCCTCCATTCCTTAAACACCAATTTCCGACAGCAGCCTACAGCGCTCCCGAGCCGTATTCGAAACGCCAAAC
>CAIWSO010000516.1 GCA_903915315.1 uncultured Spartobacteria bacterium
CCCGAGCCAACACCCGAGCCAACACCCGAGCCAACACCCGAGCCAACACCCGAGCCAACACCCGAGCCAACACCCGAGCCAACACCCGAGCCAACGCCCGAGCCAACACTCGAGCCAACACTCGAGCCAACACTCGAGCCAACGCCCGAGCCAACGCCCGAGCTTAAGCAAAGGCGCAAATATGTTCGCAAGGTCAAGCCGGGCCGCAAATCCCCATCTCCAGAGTCAGTCGAGTCCCGCGAGGTTGGGGGGAGTAATCCACCCGATCAAAAACCTGCTGGATAATATGAACGCCCATTCCACCTGGGCGTACTTCATTCAGGTCGCGGATATAGGTTTTTGGATTTCCACAGGGTGTTCCGTAATCTCTTAAAATAATGCGAAGGCGTTTTCTTAGGAGTCGCATTTCGATCCGGAATGGCTTGGCCTCTCCTTGGTAGGCATGACGGATAATGTTGGTGCAGGCTTCGTCAATGGCCAGCACGATGGTTGCGGAGAGTGCGTCTTCCATTCCGACAGCAAATAAAAAACCACGAACTTGCTTCCTCGCTGAGGCCAGGTCTTCGGTTTTTCCTGATAAGATCCACTTTCGGTTCATTCAAACCCTCCTACTAGTATTGAAAGATCATCCCGGGCGGTTGCGCCTTGGCGGTGAAGAGCAGCGGCGTTGAGGATGCGGTTCATGAGTTCACTCGGATCTGAGTGCGGACCCGATGCGACTTGAATCAGTTCGCTTTCAAACATGGGTTCACTTTCATTGGCTTGGCATTCGCTGAGTCCATCGGTGAACAAAACAAAGCGGTCGCCGGGTTCGAGAGTCAGTCGGACTTCCTCGTATTTGATTCCGGGGGCGATTCCCACAGGCAGGAACGAAGGTCCCTCGATTTCCCGAGCTTCTCCATTGGCGCGAACGAGGAGCGGTTGGCAGTGCCCGGCATTGGCCAAACGAAGGAGGCGCTGGGATGGAATCAATCGCCCGGCAATCGCCGTGATGAACATGCCACGGATCATGGCTGGTTGAAATTTTGCATTCCACTCCGATAGTGCGGATGCGGGGCCATCGGTCGCGGCAAAAATAAATGGCAAGGCACTCAAGCTGCGCGTCATGAGAAGGGCAGCGGGTATTCCTTTTCCCGAAACATCGCCCATCACAAAATCGATGACGTCCTCACCCTTGCAAAAAACCCCATAAAAATCTCCACCCACTTCTGTGGCTGGGGAGCTATGGGCCGAGAATCTGACTCCGCAAAGAGCTGCTGGAATCGCGCCCGAGAGCAACACGCATTGGATATCGGCAGCGATCGCGAGATCCCTTTGAACGCGATCCTGCTCACGCTGGATTTCCAGGCTGCGAAGTTTCTCAATCGCGGTTGCCGTGAGATTCGCATAAGCGGAAAAGCCTTCGAGGTCTATGTCTTCAAACGCAGGCTTGTTCAAGGGATTCAGGACTTGCAGGACGCCGATGTTTTTTCCTTCGCTTCGCAGGGGAGCGCAAAGAATCGAGCGGGTGAGGAATCCGGTTTGTTTGTCGGCTGCAGCATAGAAGCGCTCATCCTTATACGCATCGGGAATCAATAGAGGCTCGTTCCGCTCCATTACCCAACCCACAATACCTTTCCCTTTTGGTACGATGATTTCGGGTTCATCAAAGCCCCCGTCCGAACGGGTGGCGATCGCGAGTCGAAGGTCGCTGCTATCCTCGTCGAGGAGGAATAACGAAGCCGCTTCAGCTTGGATCACGCGTTGCGCCACACTCAGTATCTGGCGTAGCAACGTGTGGTAGTCTGTGATGGAGTTAATGAGGCAACTCACCTCCACCAAGCCTTTGTAAATCGCGAGTGATTTTTGAAGGGTTTCCGGGGGGACGGTTTTCATTATCTCAACGTATCGTTAGGGGGTGACTTTTTAATTTGCCTTTTTTGAACTCCCGTTGCGCTGAGATCCCAAATCAAAAGGGTGAGCGGGTAAATGAGGATAGCCAGTAGCAGTGCGGTCGGAACTATACCCACAAAAAATGGCATCGGCGCATGAGTGAGCATGGCAAGCGCATCATGACTCTTAAAGCCGATTGCCTCCCTGCCGGTGAGCAGGCAGCCGATCCGGTATTGTGCGTAGACGCAAAAGGGGAATGTGAGCGGATTGCTGATCCATGTGCCCGCAATGGCCGCCGGGATATTCACTCTCGTGATATAGGCCATCAATGCGGCTGCGATCATTTGAATTGGTAAGGGGAGGAGAGCGAAAAAAGCCCCCATGGCCATGCCAGCTGCAAACCGTTGCCGAGTCGGATGCCAAAGTTCCGTTGCAAAAAGCCGATCCCCCATGCATCGATGGAGCCACGTTCCACGGATGTGCTTGGCCCGCGGCAGATGGCGCAGGTATTTGCCGAGTTTTGATCGGCGCCAGTGGATGGGTTTCATTTTCACTTAAAGAATACTCGTTCCTCTTGAGGCTTGCCAGCCAAGATCGCTTGTGATTCCTTTCGAGCATCATGAAAAAAATCGAAGCCATCATCAAACCATTCAAAATGGAAGACGTTAAGGAAGCCTTGGCCGAGGTTGGTATCGAGGGTATGACCGTCAGCGAGGTCAAGGGATTTGGTCGGCAGAAGGGCCACACGGAAATCTACCGCGGCAGCGAGTATACGGTGGACTTCCTTCCAAAGGTGAAAGTCGAGATCGTCGTGAGCGATGCTATGGTCGAAAAGGCTGTTGCCGCCATCACCTCCGCTGCAAAAACCGGTAAGATCGGTGACGGAAAAATCTTCATTTTACCGATGGAAAATGCGATTCGCATCCGCACGGAGGAGTCCGGCGAGAGCGCCATTTAATTACCCGATCCCTTGTCACTTCCTGAGTGGTTGGTCATCGTCATCCTTGGCATTGTCGAGGGGGCAACAGAGTTTATCCCAGTTTCTTCCACGGGCCATCTGCTCATCTTTCAAGAGTGGCTGGACTACCGCCAAAGCGATCTTTTTAACATCGTAATCCAGTGCGGTGCGGTTTTGGCCGTTCTCCCGCTTTTCAAGGAGAGACTCAAAATGATGGCGAACTGGAGGAACCCACTCACTTTTGAGTTCAATCTCAAAATCCTCGTCGCTTTCGTCATCACGGTGTTTGGCGGTTTAGCGATGGACAAACTCGGGATCGAGTTGCCAAAAACCTGCGTTCCTGTGGCAGGGGCTCTCATTGCGGGCGGGCTCATTTTTATTCTGGTTGAGAGGCATCTCAAAGGACGCGAATTGCAGGATGTCATTACTTGGCCGGTCGTCTTCATGGTAGCCGCGGGTCAGCTTGCCGCCGCTATCTTTCCGGGGACATCTCGATCTGGGGCGACCATCATTTTCGCGATGATTTGTGGATTGAATCGCGCTGTCGCGACGGAGTTATCCTTCCTCGTCGGCATTCCGACACTCCTTGCGGCTGGTGCCTACAAGATATTCAGAACCCTCAATGGGGATGGGGGCGCGCATGAGAGTTGGTGGCTTTTGCTTTTGGGGACGTCCGTCGCCGCCGTGGTGTCCTTCATTGCTGTCAAATGGTTGCTGCGCTTTGTGCAATCCCACACGTTTGTCAGTTTTGGCATTTATCGCATTATCCTTGGCGTGCTTCTGCTTTGGACAATGAGGCCGCGTTAATTTTCCATGTCTCAATTCATCCTACCCGATTTACAGGCTTGTCTCCTCTGCGAGGACGTCCGCCAGGAGGCCAGTGGTCAGCACACTCTCGTGGGCATCTTGGGGGTGATTCCGGCACCGATGGTCCCAATTGGTTTTTTTAAACTTTGCCTTTGGACACGTTGGTGCGGAGGTACGGGCGTATTCACGCAGCAATCCTCGATTCTAACTCCCGAGGATGATTCGCCGATTGCGACAAGCGAGGTGCAGTTTGAGCTTCCGACGCTCGAAACGCATGCCACAAATGTCCACGTCTTCGGTGGACTCCAATTTCATAAACACGGAGTTTATACAGTGGAGATCAAGATTGACGGCGAGTTGCGCTTCCGTTTTCCGCTCCCAGTCATCGAGGTTGAAGGAAACGAGATTCCTTAGCGGATTTTATTTTCCGGATGTGA
>CAIWSO010000517.1 GCA_903915315.1 uncultured Spartobacteria bacterium
CTCTGCATGCCATGGAGCATGGGTAAGGACTCCAACGTTCTGATCTGGCTTTCGAAAAAGGCATTTTGCGGTCACATCCCATATCCGTTACTTCACATCGATACGACGTATGAGTTTCCGGAGATGCTGGAATTCCGCGAGTGGGCAGTTGAAAAATACAAGCTCGATTTGATAGTGAAGATCAACGAGGACGCCCGCGCAGGCACTGGTTCTTACACCACTTCGATCGGGTACGAAACCCATGATCCGGTCACCGTCACGCATGAGTTGAAGACAGTGGCTCTTCAGCAGATTATGGCCGAGCGTAAGTTCGATGCACTCATCACTGGTATTCGTCGTGATGAAGATCCGACGCGCGCCAAGGAGCGTTATTTTTCACCGCGCAACGCGGAGTTTGAGTGGGACTACAAAGACCAACCGCCGGAGTTCTGGAATCAATTCACCACGACATTGGAACCCGGCGAGCACATCCGTGTGCAGCCCTTGCTGGACTGGACGGAAGTCGATATCTGGCGCTACATCGAGCGGGAGAATATTCCGATTCCACAAATGTATTTCGCAAGGAAGGCTGAGGACGGATTGAACTACCGCTTCCGCTCCTTGGGATGCTGGCCAATCACCAAGCCCGTGCAGAGCAATGCGGCCAATATCGAGCAAATCATCTCCGAGCTTCTGGTCACAAAAACCAGCGAGCGGGCTGGTCGCGCTCAGGATCACCACGAGCGAAATGCGATGCAAAAACTCCGCGCCAAGGGGTTCATGTAAGATCGAGTATTTACAGGGGTGGGGGAGTTCGTTTGTTTGAAAATCCCCACTTCGCCACTTCTCAAAAAAACACGTTTTGCCCAATAATATTTCCCTTTAAAAAATGAGTGCCGCTATCACAAACTCACATGTTCCAAATCTGGAGCCCAAGTTAAAAATCGTCATCGTTGGTCATGTGGATCATGGAAAATCCACGCTCATCGGTCGTCTCTTTCACGATACCAATTCCCTGCCGGAAGGTAAGGTCGAGCAGATCCGCAAGGCCAGTGAGGCTGAAGGAATGGATTTCGAGTTTGCATTCCTTCTCGATGCTTTACTGGAGGAACAGGAACAAAATATCACCATCGACACGACACAGCTTCCTTTTCGAACGGATCTTCGTGAATACGTGATCATTGACGCTCCTGGGCATAAGGAATTCTTAAAAAACATGATCACCGGTGCGTCGAGTGCCGATGCCGCGATCTTGTTGATCGATGCCCACGAAGGCGTGCAAGAGCAATCCAAGCGCCATGCGTACTTGCTCTCGCTTCTTGGAATCAAGCAGGTGGTGGTTGCGGTCAACAAAATGGATCTTGTCGGTTTCAAACAAGACGTCTTCGACGCTGTCCGCGCCGAGTATACCGTCTTCCTCGAAAAGCTCGGGGTCGTTCCGCAGCACTTTTTGCCGATTTCTGCCAAGCACGGACATAATATCACAACGGCCAGTTCGGATATGCCGTGGTTCAAAGGACCGGCTATTTTGCAGGCACTCGATCAATTTGCCACGCCGGTGACTCCTGAGGGCCTTCCATTGCGTTTGGTTTTGCAAGATGTATACCGCTTCGACGAGCGCCGCATCCTTGCTGGACGCATCGAGGCTGGTCGTCTCAGCGTGGGTGAGGAATTGACCTTCTGGCCCGACCGCAAGCGCAGTCGCATCAAGTCTATCGAAAATTGGGGTTCCGGTACTTCCAAGACGAGCGCTTTGGTTGGTGAATCTGTTGCGATTACTCTCGAGGAACAGATCTTTGTTGAGAGGGGGCAGATCGGGAGTCATGCGGGAGTCGGCCCTGCCGAAGGGCGAGAAATCCATGCGAGCCTTTTCTGGATCAGCAATGAGCCACTTCCGGTCAACGTTCCTTTCATGCTTAAGCTTGGCACCCAGACAGTCGAAGCCCGTGTGGTCGAGATCCAGCGCGTCCTCGATTCCTCCACTCTGGAGCCGATCACAGGAACTCGCCACGAACTTTTGAAAAACGAGGTTGCCGATGTTCGCATTCGAGCCCGCAAGCCCATTGCTTTTGATCGTTGCGACCGCATCAGTGATACAGGACGTTTTGTCATTGTTTGGGGCAAGCGAATCGGCGGCGGCGGCATTGTGCGTGAAGCGGACTACGACTCTGGCAGGCCCGGAGTGGCGAGCGACAACATCACATGGACGCTGAGTCCTGTTTCTCGCGAAGACCGCGGAGAGTTGCTAGGACATCGTGGAACTGTTCTCTGGCTTACGGGATTGTCCGGTTCTGGAAAATCCACGCTGGCCACCGCTCTCGAATACCAGCTTCATCGCAGGGGATTGGCGACATTCATTTTAGACGGGGACAATCTTCGCCACGGGCTTTGCTCGAATCTCAAGTTCTCTCCCGAGGACCGTTCGGAAAACATCCGTCGTGCGGGTGAAACAGCCAAGCTTATGGCTGAAGCCGGCATGGTCGTGATTTGCTCCCTCATTTCGCCCTACCAGAGCGACCGGACGCGTGTTCGTGAGATTTGCCATCGCGATGGCATCCCGTTTGCCGAGGTTTTCATCAATGCGCCATTGCAGGTTTGCGAGGCACGCGATCCAAGAGGTCTTTACAAAAAGGCCCGTGCGGGTGAGATCTCAGATTTCACTGGCATCAGCTCACCCTACGAGCCTCCGACGAAACCCGAGTTGGAAATCCTCACCAGCGAAAGCACGATGGAAGCCTCACTCGGCCAGTTGCTCGATTTTGCCAATGCTTTTGCGCGAAAAGGGGAATTCAGTTCCGCAACTGAGCAAACAGCAGGATCCGGAATCTAGAAGTCCTTCACTAACTCAAGTCGTCTTCGGGCGGCTTGGAGTGATGTGCGGTGGCTTGAGATATATGGGTTCAGCCGGACCAGCTTGAGCTGCATGCCGCGCGAGAGTCGTTGCGCTCGGGTGGAGAATTTCGGCCCCAAGGAGGCTGGCACCCGTCGAATAAATGGGGACGCCTTCTATTAGTCTCGTGAAGGCGGTTTCCGGGGATAACAATTCCAACGGGCTTGTGAGGCGTCCCTCTGAGACATGGCCGAAAAAGCACTGATTCGATCGTGCATCACCTACTACAAAATATTCGGGAGCATCATAGCCGAATACAGAGGAGATCCCGCTCACTGGAATGTGGCGTGCCTTTGCGATGCCCCAAGCCACAGCAATGCTCGATCGTAGAGCGTTGTAGCTACCGGGTCCCGTGCCCACAAGAACGAGATCAAATGACTTTGATTCAGCGATGACTTCCTCCAGTACGCTGAAAAGTATC
>CAIWSO010000518.1 GCA_903915315.1 uncultured Spartobacteria bacterium
CCACGGGTGGGCTGGCCGAGGCAGGAGAGCATGTAAATCTCCTCGCCAGCCGCTTCCCGATAGAGGGCGTAAAGTTCGCGGAAAATTTGAAGGCTCGTTTTCGTGGGATCGGTGAATTGGGATCCAATGCCGTTGAAATCGATTTTGATGTAGCCGTAGCCGTTTTTGCGGGCGTCGCTGATGATGTTGCGGAGAAATTTTTGGGACTCTGGGTGGTCGGGCACGATCCATTTCGAGCCATCGGGATGGAAGGGATTCGGATTCGCAAAAGTCTCCATGCCCTGATCGTTTTTCTGCATGGCAGCGGGGTTGGCATTCCTGAAGGGATGATTGGGATTCATCATCAGGGGCGCAAACCAAACACCGGGCACCCAACCCTTGGCGCGGATGTCTTCGGCCAGCTTGGCCAAGCCCGAAGGGAACTTCTTACCACCGCTCCACTCTCCGTCCATGGTCTGATAGCCGTCATCGAGTTGCAGGACGCCTTTACCGAAAACATTCGGGTTGTTAGCGAGGATCCCAAGAACATCACGCGTGTGCTTCTCGTCGATGTTCGTGGTGCGGGAATACCAACTGCACCAGCCATAAACGCGCTCGCGGTGCAGCCTCGCACCGTGCGTGGCGGCGACCCAGCGGGTCCAGATTTTCGAGGCGGTTTCCGGAGAATCGAAGCAAATCATCATGGGCTCGCCACGACGGCTTTGGCCGGCTTTAACAAGAACGCCATCCATGTTGGACGAGGACTTGATGCCCCCGTCTTTGAAATCGAGATCCGTGAAGGCCTCCGGGGGACCAGTCGGTCCGATGAGAAATCCGGTGCCTTTCGGGTCATAGACCATGGCAGCTTCGCGGCAGGTGCGATTCATCGTCGTGAACGGCTCCGCCGGGGCGCTCTCCATCAATGGCGTCACAAGCCATTTCTCCGGCGAATCGAGCTGAATGCGCCCGCCGGCCATCGTGTTGATCGTCTCGACCCGGTAGAGCTTGGCATCGCGGTCGCTGTGGTTGTGAAAAACCCCCTCCACCGCGATCGCTTGGATGTCGCGCAGGACTTTCAGGGTGATCGTGTAGGAGAATTTCTTCTCCACATCGCCGTAGGTGGCCGATGTGGCTTGGGCCTGACCCATCGGGGTTTCCACGGTTGTCCATCCTGTGCTGGAGAGCAGCGGACTGCGGTCGCTCGAGAGGGTTTCGCGGGTGCCATCGACTTTGAAGACCACGCCGGTCCCGAAGACGAGTTCGTCGATGCCGGGAGCTTCGACAACGATGCTTTTGTGATCCGGAGAAAACTGGGCCAGCTTTGCGGAATTCGCGTCCTCTTCGCCAAAAGCGCTCGCGCCAAAGAAGCCGAGGGCAAGTACCGAGAAAATCTTGGTGAATGATCTCACAGTGCGGTGGTGGTTTGTTCTAATCATGGTTTGCTAGTGGTTTTGTCTGATGTGATTTGCTGGTTTTAAAAATTGGCGTTGGGTTTTTTTATTTCCTGCCGATGAGGTCGTTTTCGATTTCTTCGAGTGACTTACCCTTGGTCTCGGGGAGGCTGGTGAGGACAAAAATAAATCCCGCGATGCAGATGCCGCCGTAGACCCAGAAGGTTCCGGCCGCGCCGAGCGCCTTGTTCAAATAGGGAAAGGTGTAGGTCAAAACGAAGCACGCCACCCAGAGCGCCATCACCGCGACCGACATGGCGGCACCGCGGATGCGGTTGGGGAAGATTTCGGAAATGACGACCCACACGACGGGTGCGAGGGACATCGAGTAGCAACCGATGGCGGCGAGGACGAGGAGGAGGACGGGCAGGCCTTTGATTCCGGCTGCGAAGCAAAGCCCGAGGGCCCCGTAGATGAAAGCAAGACCGACCGCACCGAAGAGCATGAGCGGACGGCGCCCCATGCGGTCCACCGTAGCCAAGGCCACAAAGGTGAACACGAGGTTCACCGATCCGGTCCAGGCGATGTTCGCGAGCACATCGGAAATATCATAGCCGGCGGCGCGGAAGATTTCCTCGGCGTAGTTGAAGACGACATTGATGCCACACCACTGCTGGAAGACGGCGAGCGTGATGCCGAGCACGAGGATACGCCCCATGCCGGGGGAGAAAACTTCGCGGAACCCAGATTGCGCCGATTTTTCCGAGTCGAGCGCAGAGTGGATTTCCGAAACGGCTGCGGCGGCGTATTCGGGTCCACCGATGCGTGTGAGGGTTTTGCTGGCCTCGGAGGAACGACCACGCTGGAGGAGCCAGCGCGGGCTTTCTGGAACAAGGAGCATTCCGATGAAAAAGAGGATCGATGGCAGGGCGGTGAGGGCAAACATCCAACGCCAGCCGGTTTGTCCAAACCACGAGTTGCGGATGAATTCATCCTTCGCCGCCGCCGTGGCATCCGCCCCGAGAGTCGCTTCGATCGAGGCACCAAGATCGCGGACCAGCCACCAGTTCACCAACTGTGCAACGAGGATTCCGACGACGATCGTGAGTTGATTGATCGAAACCAGCTTGCCGCGCATGCGAGCGGGAGCGACCTCGGAGATATACATCGGCGAAAGGCTTGAGGCGAGGCCGATGGCTACGCCGCCGAAAATGCGCCATGCGATAAAGGCGGTGAAGGTGCCGGCGAGCCCGTTGCCGATGGAGGTGACCGCAAAAAGGAGCGCCGCCAGCGTGAGGAGCGGTTTGCGGCCAAAGCGGTCGCTGAGAACTCCTGCGCCCATAGCGCCAACGAGGCATCCGATCAGCGCGCAACTGTTGGCCCATCCGATCTGTGCTTCGGTAGTGAGGTGGAAGTAACGCTCGAAAAACGGCTTCGCGCCGCCAACGACAACCCAGTCCCACCCGAAGAGAAGCCCGCCCATAGCGGCGACGATCGAGATGAGCCAGATATAGCCAGTGTTGAGTTTTTCAGGCACACCCGGATTTTGGGGCGCTGGAGATGATGAGCCGATGACCATAGGATTTAGCGTGGGTTGAGGTTTTCGTTGGCGAGTTGAAGGAGATGCCGCATCTGGGATTTTTTGGATTCCTGGATGTCCTCTTCAAAAACGAGAATGTTCGGGAGCGAGGTCGCGAAGTAGTCTATGCGGGCGGGGATTTCCGATTCCGCGACGGCATACGCCGCCATGGCTTCGAGCACCTGACGGGCCTCGGATTCGCGGCCGAGCTCGCGCAAGGCGAGCGCCTTGAAAACGGTGAGTTCGGAAAACGCAGTGACCGCCATGCCTTGGAAGTCGCCCGATTCGGCAGCGGCGGCTTCGAATTTTGCGAGAGCCTCGGCTTCGCGGTTCAGCGCGCGGAGCGCCATGCCTTGCCAGAAAGTCACATCGGCCTTCGCCTGCAGGAGATGGTATTTCTCGCCGAGGCGGTCGGGGGTTTCCATGGCGAGATTGAAATGCTCCAGAGCTTTTTCGGCATCACCGGCGGTCAACGCGGCTTGTCCCAACAGGAGCCGGGCGGTGGTGTATTGGCGGAGCACCTTGCCCTCGCCGCCTTCCCAAGGGTGGAAACTTCGGGAGGTGAGCAAATCGAGCGCCTTCTGCGGTTGGCCGGTCTCGTTGTAGAGCGCGGCGAGTTCCACGTTGGCGTCGTCGCGTTCCAAAACGAGCGCGCGGTGGCCTTCTAGAAAAGCGAGACGATCTGCGGCGCTGTCACCGAGTTTGGTACAGAGTTGGACGAATTCGGAGACCAAGCGCGAATCAGTCGGGTCGCTGGAAAGGGCTTTATCATAGCTGGCGCGGGCGGCGGCGGCATCGCGGCGGGAATTCCAATAGGCGATGCCGAGGTTGCGGTGCGCCGTGGCAAACGTCCCGTCGGCTGTGCGGGCTTTCTCCCATGCGGCGATGGCATCGAGGTGGCGCTTCTTGTCGTAGAGGAAATTTCCGAGGCCGTAGGCGGCGTTGCGATCTGGGCCGGCTTGCGCCAGAGCCCACTGCAGAGTGGCGACTTCGTGGAGACGCGAGGGACAAAAGTAATCCGGCGGCAAATGCCGGGCGGCGTGGAGGGATTCTTGGGATTTCTCGTTTTCCCCCAGAAGCGATTGAAGCCACGCCAGCGTATAGCGCGTCGAAGCCGAGCGCTCGAGAGGGTTCGGCACGGCGACCGGTTGAACCTCGTTAGCGTGGTGGTTTTCCAGAATGGCAGCAGCCTCGGCGAAGCAACCGCAATCCGCGTAGTCGAAGGCGACATCAAGTGCGGTCTGGGCATCGTTGCGGCTAAGCGGCGAGAGACGGGCCGCGGCTTTTTGTTGGTGCGCCAACTCGGCCATCGCCCAGTGATCGAGTCGATCCACAGCGAGAAGGGCCTCGAGCGTTTCCAGAGCTTGAGTGTGATGACCGAGCTTTCGGAGACAAATCGCCTTCAACACCTGCGCCTTGTTGTTCGTGGCGTTGGTTTCGAGGGATTCCTCCACATGGCGAAGGGCCGTTGCAGCATCGCCGTTTTTGAGGTCGAGGCAGGCGAGTTCGTAGTTGGCCGCTGCGCGACAGGCGAAATTCCATGCGGCTTTGGCAAAGAGCGGATAGGCGGCCGAATCGTTGTCTTGGAAGCGCCGGACGAGCCCGAGGAAATAATGAGCTTCTCCCGTTTCAGGATTGGGATGACGGAAGGTAAGGCGGGAGATCGCCGCCTCGAAATGCCGTGCCGCCTCGTCGAATTGGCCGCGCGAGA